>JBDNGV010000025.1:0-27623 GCA_041689125.1 Daejeonella sp. | reverse complement strand
TCCACATCATATTTTATTCGTTCATTTTTACTTTCAGTTTTTTCTTCCTTCTCAACAATCTGTTCCAGCTTAATCAAACCTGCTTCAGTTTTTCTCAAAAAAAGAATATCCGCTAAACCAATTTCTATAACCAGTCTCATCTCAAATATCTCCTTCATGGTATCTCCATGTAATAATTGAGGATCCATTAAACGTTGCATATTGTTTAAAATATCCGGACGCGTTAAAATCATTCCCCTGTTTTTTCGGGATTCTATTATTCCTAAAATTCTGAATCTGGCTATAGCTTCTCTGATGGCAGTACGGCTTACTCCCATAGCTTCGGCAAGCTCCATTTCTTTTGGAATGGCATCACCTGGGGCGAAATTCTCACTACGAAAATATTCCTGTAATGTGATTTCAATTTTATCGACTTGCGTTAGGCTTTCAACTGGTCGTAATTTAGATAGTTTAAATGTCTTCAATTTTTGGATTTTTAAAAGGACGAAGGTATAAATTTAATTCTATAAATTAATATGTCACACCTTTTTTATAGTGCTTTACAACGGTATTTGATAGAAATTATTGGTTTGAATTTGATATATAAAAAATATTATGGGACGAGACTTTTTTATTTGGTGCTATTCTGAAATTGCTCTCCTAAATTATGCTTGCAAAGTGTTTAAGTGGATTTGATTTATATTTAATTGGTCATTTCAATCTTTATCACTTAGATTCCCTTGAAAGCTTCCTAGAAATTTCAGCAAAGCGTATGGTGGGCTATAAAGTAATTTTAGTTGTTTTTGTTTTTAAGTGTGATCAATCAAAAGTAGAAATGAATTAGTCTAAATGATTTCGACTAGCCCATTTATAACAAGAAAATTTTATTGGGTTTGCAATTTCAATTTATATTATTAATATTGGAATATGTAAGACATATTTGAATTTATTATTCATAACTCTATGAAATTTTATTTATCCGCTTGCCTTTTGTTGCTGATGCTGTGTGCCTATCAAGAAACAACCGTTGGTCAGGACACTTCCTCAAAGGCAAAATTCCTAGTTAAATCTGATTTTGCACTTCGTCAGTTAAACAATAATTTCTGTTGGTTTCATCCTAGGGCTGCAGCGATTCCTGGATTTGGTCAAAATGGGAATCCAGCAGTTATTATGACGATTCAAAAGCTTCTTATGGCCGATGATTTCTATTCAGGAATGTATTTTATGCGAACTGTTGATCTTGGAAAGAGCTGGACAGGTCCGGTTGAAATTCCTGAATTGTCTTGGAAGTATGAAGTCGACAGTACCATAGTAAGTGTAACTGATGTAACTCCTGGTTGGCATAATTCTACCGGAAAATTGATTGCCATTGGTATAATGGTACGTTATACTAAAAAGGGGAAACAATTGCTCGATAAATCTCGTTCTCATGATGCCGTTTATACAGTTTTTGATCCAAAAACAGAAAAATGGACTCCATGGAAGGTTCTTGCCAAAGTGCCGGAGCCTAACTCGAAATTTTATTTTGTAAATCCAGGGAATGTTCAATGGCTTGTCAAGCCTGATGGGAACATCCTTCTACCTATTTATTTCAGCGGGGCCGGATCAGGGGAATCTAGCGACCAGTCTGTCACAGTTCTTGAATGCACTTTTGATGGTGACGAAATGACCTATATTCGTCATGGCAATGAAATGACCGTTAAAGGAGGCCGTGGTTTAGTAGAACCATCTCTAACAATGTTTAAAAACAAGTATTACCTGACCCTCAGAAATGATTTTCGCGCATATGTAACTACAAGCAATGACGGTCTTAATTATTTGCCAATTAAAGAATGGACTTTTAATGACGGTCAGGAATTGGGTAGTTTCAATACTCAGGCACATTGGCTGTCGCATAGCAAGGGACTATTCCTCACATATACACGCCGCGATGCCAGTAATGGACATATTACCAGGAATCGTGCACCAATGTTCATTGCAGAAGTAGATCCTGAAAAGCTCAATGTGCTCCGGTCAACAGAAAGGATATTAATACCAGAACGAGGAGTAATGTTGGGGAACTTTGGCGCGGCTCCAATCACAAAAGATGAATCCTGGGTTACCGATGCTGAGTATATCTACGGTGACAAGCCGAATCCAAGAGGTGCTGATGGTACAGTGTGGACATCACGTGTACTATGGTTAAAAAAGAACAAACTGGTTAAATATTAAAAATGAGTTTAGCCAGAATATTTTGTCAGTCATTTATTGGGTATGATTATCTATTATAACTATCTGGGGAGTTACTTTCAGAGTGCTATATCTTTTCGTGCAGTAATTGTAAAACTTTAGAGCATCTAAGAGCTCATTATTCAACATGTTTATCAGGCTGGTACGAAATGTCGAAATATTCTTCTTATAAGTATTTGAGTTAGATCTTTTTATTTCGTATCATTTATTAATGTAGGATTGGATAATGTATAAAATCACAAGATAAAGCTATAATTAATTTTGATTTAATAATTTTTATGAATAATTTTAATATGTAATACTTATTAATTATTGCAGTGGATTAATTAAATAATTTAACTTCAATTTGTGTAAGGCATTTCGCCTAATATTTCACTTAATTCTAATACTTATGGTTTACAAATTTTTCACGATGGGAACCATTGTTTCAATCCTAATTATTTCACGTTTATTATTCCCTTCTCCCAAAGTTTCAATCTTGAATAGCCAAAGGCCTATTCCTCCCCGGGTGGTTTATAAATTGGGAAGCCGTGAGAGTAGTTTGCTCCAATTGCCTGATGGTAGTTTTATGCTTTTGAGAATGGCCGGGAAAAGTCTTATTTCCCTTACTTCCATTGATGGAAATACATGGAGCGATCCTAAAGTTGAAATTGAAAATTACCTAAATGAGGAATTTTTAAATTTTGGGGGGCCAGGTATTGTGGCTTTGCTGGACAAGGAAGGTGAACTACATCTTGTGTACCAGGTGTTTCGCGATGTGCAACAAAAGCCAAGTGAAATTGGGAAGAAAAACTTTCAATGGAGTTCCCAAATGTATGATATATGGCACTTGAGAACAACTAAGGGCAGGTCTAAATGGGAACTCCCGAAAATGATTTTCGAAGGTTATACTTCAGATGTAATGGATTTTAAACAATTGGATAGTGGGAGATTGATAATTCCTTTTGGATACTGGGTTCCAGGCCAATCTCCGTTGCCAAGAGGTATGTTTACCTTCACTGTAATTTATTCTGACGATGATGGAAAAACATGGAATCAATCTAACGCCAAGTTAACCTCACCAACATATGAGAATTATAATGGTAATAATTATGGTGCAATAGAGGCTTCTATTGTAGAACTTTTCAAAAAGGGTCATTTGTATAGTTTGTTTCGAACACAGACCGGTTTTTTATATGAATCCTATTCAAACGACAATGGCAACACTTGGATACAAGCAAAGGCATCTCGTTTTCATATGTTTGATGGACCTGCGCTTCTTAAGGAACTTCCAAATAACCGAATTTTTATGGTCTGGAATAATTCTGATAGGGCACCTAATCATAAAGGGATGGGGGTATATGGAGGACGTGATGCTATCCATGCAGCGATCTCAGATGATGACGGTAAGACTTGGAGGGGTTTTCGGGAAATTCACAGAGATCCCTTGCGTAATGAAACACCTCCTAAAAAGGGTGATCGCGGAACTTCTTATGCTAACTCAGCAGTAGTTGTGGATGGAAAAGTAATGTTAATAACCGGAATGGGAGTAAATAGACGACATATAGTGTCTGTTGATCCGAACTGGCTAACCTTGAAGCATCATAGGAGCGATTTCTCAAATGGTTTGGAGGAGTGGTCGGTATTCAAGCATATTGGTTTAGCATCAGGCTGGTGGCGCGACCGTATTGTTGGACCTGAGTTGGTGGAGCACCCATCTAAGAAGGGAGTTAAGGTACTTCACATCCGACGACCGGATGAAAAAGACGCTGACGGTGCTGTATGGAATTTTCCGAACGGACGCAGTGGCAATCTTAGCTTACGTATTATGTTAAATAAAGGCTTTGGAGGAGGGAGTATCGCATTAACAGATCGCTTTTTTAACCCATCTGATAATCATGGAGAAAGGTTAGCTATGTTTAATTTTTCGATCAGTAATAAAGGCGAGTTGGGGAATGGTCAAAGTATTTCTATTGGCCAATGGCATACTCTTAATTTTAAATGGGACATCGACAATAAGAGTTGTAATGTTATTATTAGTGGAAAGGTGATATTCACAATACCCCAAAGTAATGAAACTCTTAACGGCTTAAGCTATCTTCGATTACGTTCAACATCACCCATAAAGGATACTGCTGGTTATTTTATAGAGTCAGTAGTAGTTGATATTAACGACAATATAGCGCCGACGGTAAGAGAGGGAGAAAAGCAATTAGCAGAAGTCCAATATAGGTCAAAGCTTTCAGCCGAGGAATTTTGAGCTATCCCCTTTGCAAATCGTTGAAAACCCAATTTGGGCTATGAAATGACCTTTTACTTTCAAAGTACTTTAGTAATTGAATCATAATAAAATTGAAACGATAGGTAACCCATGTTAACTTCTACAAAAAGAAACGGAGAGAGTGAATGCTAATAAAGTCTAAATTGGAATTATACGACCATTGATACATTGCTAATCAGCAATAAACTTAGAATTTAAAAGTAGCAGAATAGAATTAAAATAATATGTCAAACTTTTTGTGTTTTTTTTGAAATGTAAAAATTTATCATTATCATTGATATATGTAGTACATATTAAATTAAATAAATTGATATGAATTTATTAATCCATTGTTTGAAGGGTTAATGTTGTTTGGATGACATACTGCATATATTATTTTTTCAAGTGCAGACAAGCTATTATTTGTCTTTTTTGAGTTTGAAATTTGATAGGGGATGGTGATTATGGTGTTATTTAAGAAGAGGCAAGAGTTTTGAAGGGATTGATGAAAAATTGACTTTTAGTTTGTAAACTGTTTTAAACATTTATTTTTTTAGTTGAAAAATAATATTAATATGGATAAAAAAAACTTAAACTCTCAGTCAGCGTTCCTTAATACCATGATAACTTACTCGCGTATTGTGGTATGTATTCTTGCATTTGGATTTGCTTTGTTGCCCATTCAGGTCAAATCACAGCAACCAATGTTCGAAATGGGTGTGATCTCTTCATTCAAAGCCACCGGCTTCGTTAAGAGTGCCTATCCTGTAATAAACCGTCTTAAAAGCGGCAGACTAGTTTGTGTATTCTCAGGTATTACAGATGCCAAGTCTATGAAGATGAATATAATGTCTAGTACTTCTAACGATAATGGTCTCACTTGGTCAAAGCCACAAACTTTGTTCAACCATCCCAGTTATGATGAATACGATCCAAATCTTATAGTAAATGATGACCGAATTCTTGCATTTTCGACTACTGTTAGTGCCCCAGGTATAGATAGCACAGATATCTATATGCGTTCGAGCATGGATGGGAATACTTGGAGCGATGTGGTACATGCCAAAAAACCTTACCGTTATATAAGCGGGAAGATTCATCAGGGTCATCGACTAAAAGATGGAACACTGATTATGGGGTATTGTTGGGACGCCTGGGCAGAGAAAGGTCTACCACCGAAAACTGAAGGAGAAATGGACAATAGATCTGGTGTCCTGCGTTCAACTGACGGAGGCAAAACCTGGTCTGCAGGAGCGGATATCTATGCAGGAGGAGTTAAGAAGAAACTTGCACCAGGTGCGGCAGAAGGTTTAGCTGAGCCGGCTACGGTAGTACTTGAAGATGGAAGAATCATGGCTGTTTTACGTTCAGGAAGTGATGAGTTATATCAGACCTGGAGTAAGAATAATGGTCTTACTTGGGAAATTCCGCGATTGAGTGGACTGACTGCCCACAACTCTCCAGCGGCACTCTGGAAACTTGATAATTCTTCTGAAGTTATTGTAGTTTGGAGCAATTCACCTATAGGACGTAATCCTCTTGCGGTTGCCCTTTCACCAGATGGTGGACAAACCTGGAGTTTCCCTAGAATAGTAGTTAACACTGGAAGTGGCGGAGTACGGAGAGGTGGCCCTCAAGCATCATACCCCTCAGTTGTACAGGCCAAAGATGGAACATTTATAGTGTTGTGGCAACAAGATACTGATCAGGGACGGGAAGTTCGAATTGCCCGATTTAATCGGGCATGGCTCCTTAATCAGGTTAAATAGTGAGACTAGTCCATACTAATGTACGGTGACCCACAAACAACATACAAACAATAATTATCAAAATTTGATTATGAACTGCTTACACATAAAAGCCACTTTCAATGCCAGTTAGATTAATAAGGAATTGATACCCGGTTTTTGCATAAAAATTTTTAGAGTAATATACACAGCATTCAGTAGGCAGCATTTTGAATATTTTAATCTTTCAAGTATAGTACGAGTTCAGGGTGAATCTATGTTGTTATATAAATGGATTTAAAAAGAAAATAGATATAGTGTTCAACTATTGATGTATTGAAAAGGGGTTTTAAAGCCATGAAAGGAACAGTGAAAGTTGGTCAAAATGTCTACTAATAGTACTTAACCTTTAATTTATTAACCTTTAAAAAGAATGGATATGCTTAAAAAAAACTTAATCTCCCTGACAGCATTCGTTAGTATCATACCCATTAGCCTGTGCATCATGGTAAGTATTCTTACCATAGGATTTGCATTTTTACCAATTTCTGTCAAATCACAACAGCCAATATTCGAAACAGGTGTGATCTCTGAACTTAAAGGTACAGGCTTTTTAACAAGTGCTTACCCGGTAATTGATCGTTTAAAGAATGGCAGGCTAGTGTGTGTATTCTCATGCATTGCAGATGAGAAGCCGTCAAAGATGAATATCGCCTTTAGTATTTCTGATGATAATGGCCTTTCATGGTCCAAACCTCGTATTTTGTTCAATCACCCAGGTGTGGAAGATGCGGATCCAAGCCTTTTAGTCGATGGTGACCGTATTCTTGCATTTTCTACTACCGTTAGTGTTCCAGGTATCGATAGCACAGATATCTATATGCGCTCTAGCAAGGATGGTCTTACTTGGAATAATGAGATCCATACCAAAAAACCTTACCGTTATATAAGTGGAAAGATTCACCAGGGGCATCGACTTAAAGACGGCACACTCATTATGGGTTATGCCTGGGACGCATGGGCTGAGAAAGGTAAGCCACCAAGAACCGAAGGTGAGATGGATAATAGGTCTGGTGTATTGCGTTCCACTGATGGAGGAGAGACCTGGTCAGCAGGAAGTGATATAATTTATCCTGAAGGAATTAAAAGAATTTCTCCAGGAGCTGCAGGGGGCCTATGTGAGCCTGCTACTGTAGTTCTTTCAGATGGGAGGATAATGGCTCTGGTTCGTACTGTAGGTGATGAACTTTATCAGACCTGGAGCAGTGATAATGGTCTAAGTTGGCAATCTCCTCGTCCGAGTGGCCTGACCGCTCACAATACCCCGGCAGCACTTTGGAAGCTCGATAATTCCTCTGATATTCTTGTCGCATGGAATAATTCACCTGTAGCACGAGATCCTCTCACTGTTGCTCTTTCTTCTGATGAAGGTAAAACCTGGAGTTCCCCTAAAATAATAGTTAAAACAGGAGGGCCACAAGCCTCATATCCTTCTGCCATTCAGGCAAAAGACGGGACTATGATTGTAGTGTGGCAACAGAACGTTGCCAAAGGTCGTGAGGTGAGGATTGCCCGATTTAATCGTGCATGGCTTCTTACAAAACCCGCCAATAACAACAAATAAAATATTGCATGAACAACTACTACGAGACATAGGCTAGTTTAATACTCATCTTAAATTAATTAACAAAAAATGAAAAAATTTGATCTGATAGCGAATCGCATTATTTCTGAATCCAAAAAGACAGAAAGAATAACAAATGAAAATCCATTCTTATCATTGCTTTTTAGAACTTTGAAAAGGCGAAAATCTATCTTAATATTACTGATGTTCTTTTTGATAATTAGTGCTTGCAATGAGAAGAAAAAAGATATATTTCAGTTTACAATTGCTCCCACAAGTCCACAAAATCCTCGAAATTCAGAGTCTGATATTATTGAACTTAAAGATGGACGACTCCTGCTTGGATATTCTGAATTCTATGGAGAATCCGGTGCGGATGATGGGAATGCCCGAATTGTAGGTCGTATTTCTGAAGATGGAGGCCGAACCTGGGGCGATAAGTATACTCTTGTAGAGCATGAGGGTGGACGAAACGTCATGGAGGTAAACTTTTTACGGCTGAAAAACGGCGATATAGCCCTCTTTCACTTCAAGAAGTACGAGGAAGTTGCAGGTGATTGGAATAATTCTACATCTAAGACAGGTGATTGCCGATTGGTTATGCGTGTTTCGAATAATGAAGGTAAAACCTTTACCTTTTCAAAGGAAATTACTGAAGAAAATCGATATCTTGAAAGTGCAAGTGGTAGAAGTATTAGGCTTAAAAGTGGAAGAATTATAATAGAATGTGATGATTATTTCGGTAATTCCTTCTGTATGTATTCTGACGATGATGGAGAAACATGGAATGAGGGGAAATCTGTTAAGCCTTTAAATGGAGGGTCTTGGGAACCAGCTGCAATTGAATTAAAGAATGGAGATATACTTATGTTTTTAAGGACAGAATTGGGAGGTCAATTTCAAACTGTTTCTAAAGATGAAGGGGAGACTTGGTCAGAACCGACTCCCTCAGCTCTTAAGGGCTCTGCAGCACCAATAGCAATTGAACGAATTCCAAATACTGGAGACATTCTGGTAATTTGGAACCATGATGTTACGAGTATGTCTAATGGGTATCATGATGAGAATTCAAACAACAAAAAACGTAGTCGGAATCCATTGACATCAGCAATTTCAAAAGATGAAGGTAAAACATGGGAGAACTTTCGAAACATTGAAGATGCCCCAGATGATGCATGGGCATATCCTGCAGTGACATGGATCGATGATCGTGCACTAATTACCTATTTCAATTATAAAGGTGGTCTGGCACTTCAGCTTAAAGGTTTACCTGAAGAATGGTTCTATCAATCAAGCAATAAGTAGTATTTGGAATATTTAAAACATTTGCTGTTTAACTGTTTGTTTTTCTAAGAGTAAAACCAAATTATTGAATATAAATGTACCGACTTAATATTACGGTTCTGTAAAATCAGCTATATAAATGTTGTGAAGCCCTTGGCCTTTTAAGCTAAGGGTTTTTACATATTAATACGAATATAGCTTGATTCTTTTTTGAAACTAAATTGCTGGTTTTCTGGGAGTATAGCCTGAGTTTATTAAGGTGGATTGTCTATTTTTGTATGATATTATTATGTGTTTATTACATCTACTTTAACAATACGATCACCAAGTTAAAGATTCCTTTGTCTTGGGGCCTTTTTTTAATTTTACTGTTCTTGTTTACTCACTTTCCCTTATTAAATAAGCTAATCAGATAACCAGTTAGTATCGTAGTCACTATACTAATTGCACCATATAAGAATACATTTGTATTTGTGAAATATTTAACTAATAAAACTGTGACAGTGCCAATAATCATTCCAAATATTACCCCGGTAGAATTTGCTCTTTTTGTTAAAACTCCGAGAATAAATGTGCCGGATAGTGCACCACAGAGGATTCCAACTATTTCTTGAAATAAATTAAATATAAATTCAATTTTAAGAAATGCAATAAGCATAGCTGAAATAATTCCAAATAAACCAACTGTTAAGGTGACTAATTTTGCAAGATTTAGGTTTTCGATATCGGTTCTTTTTTTTCTAAATCGGGGATCAATATCACTAACATAAGAGGCTGCAATACTATTCATGCTGGCACTTAAACTGGATTGGCTAGCAGCAAAAACACCTGCAATAATAAGGCCTGATATACCCACTGGAAGTTCCTGGACTATAAAGTAGGGTAAAATTTCATCTATTTTATCTGCTGGTATACTTGACGAATTGTTTTTATAGAAAAAATAAAGTACGGTACCAAGACCCATGAAAATGGGAATTGCAGGAATAGATATTAATGCATGGGTCCACAGACTTTTAGCAACAGAACGATTATCAATTACTGTAAAATATCTTTGAATCACAGTTTGATCAGAGGTAAAAGGAATAACTTGTAAAAAGAAAAAACCTACTATAACAACCCATAGAACCAATCTTTCTGAACTCCAACCAGGTTCAAACAGTGCGAATTTTTGATCTGCTATTCCTTGATTTATCTCCAACCATATGTTTCCTTCCAGTTTAGAAATTCCAATCACAAGACACAGAATTGCGCCTCCCATTAAAATAATAACTTGTGCTACATCGGTCCAAATTACTGCTTCAATACCTCCCATAACTGTATAAATGACACAAATAATGCCCATAATTAGAATGATTAAGTAAACATTAATCCCAGTCACAGAAGTTATCGCCAAAGCAGGTAAAAATAATACTACTCCAAATCTTGCCAATTGAAATATTATAAAAGATAGACTTCCAAAAAGACGAACATTGGAATTGAATCTAGCCTCTAGATATTCATAAGCAGAGGTTACACTTAGTTTTCTGATTACTGGGATAAAATATTTAATTACCAATGGGATTGGCGCTAATATCATCAATGATCCTATAGCTAGGGTCCAGTTAGTAGCATAAACAAGCGCCGGAACAGCCATAAAGCTTATGGCACTAAATTGTGCTCCAAATATACTAATACCTGTGGCCCACCAAGGAATTTTTCCATTTCCTGTAAAAAAGCTTTTAGTAGTTTGATTTTTTTTATCGAAAATCACTCCAATTACTATCATAAAGATTAAGTAAAGGATAAGTGCAAGCCAATTGATCCATCCAAAACTTAAATTTTTAGATAATGTAAAAACACTTGAAGACCTTTTTCCCGGACCTACTTCGCCATTTGGAATTACCCATCTATCTCCCCATTTTGCAGTAGGTAAAGTTGCTCTGGTATCAGATTTAGGCAGATGGCCTAAGTTTAGCCATGAATTACTTGCACTATGATATGCTAATA
This sequence comes from Daejeonella sp., assembly GCA_041689125.1. Lineage (GTDB taxonomy): Bacteria > Bacteroidota > Bacteroidia > Sphingobacteriales > Sphingobacteriaceae > Daejeonella. The sequence continues at coordinate 16,555 of JBDNGV010000025.1, read as the reverse complement.
AGTCTGTTGCAAATCCTGGAAATGTTTCAGGGTTTGAATGTTTAGCTGTAACTTCATCCAAGCCACCAGGGAATAGTATATGTTCGGATCCAATAGTTGGTGCCGGACTGGCGCCACCGCCAACGCCTCTCGGCATTTCCGAAAGTTTTGACCATTGACCTCCTTCAAAATATTTACCAATATATTTCGGAGTAAATTTATAAGCATCTTTTAGAATGATTTCTTCAGTTGTTCCATCGATTTTCTTTATGGAATTCATTCCACTAAAAAGAAAAAAATCACCTTTTAAAGATGCACTAACTGCCATTATTCTGGGAGGCCCCGGCCAAGATTTCAATTCTACCCATTTCTGCTTTGCTGCACTGTGAGCTAAATCCAGTGCCAAAAAGTAATTTCCAGGTTGTTCCCCTCCTGATTTTGCAAATTTGCTATTTCCACCCGCAATGAAAAGTATATCACCAACTAATGCACCAGTCATATTTGCTAATGGGAATGGTAGAGTTGGGTATGATTTAATATTAACTTCTCCTTTATCATAGGATAGGGCATATACATCCGAATAATTTTGTTTGCCATCACTTCCACCAACTATAATAATATCATTTTTGTAAGTAAAACTAGCCCCATAAGCTAGTTCACTAGGTAGTTTTGATTTAGATATTATCCAGGATTCTGCCTCTTCTTCTAATATAAATATTTGATTATGCCATTGTTTTATTCCACCTTCCCAGGGCATTTCATCTGGGAAATTGGCACCTCCCATACATATCAATGCGCCATTGCTCACCCCAGCAAACATCCCAGCAAACCCAACTTTATTTGGTATTGGAGGTAAGTTTTCCCACTTTAATTGATGCTGGATCTGTCCTGAAACTGTCTTCGACTCTATAATAGTAAAAATCATTAAAAGGAGTATTATTGCCCTCCTGATTACTGCGTTATGTTTCTTCATTCGATAAATTTTATTTAAAACGATCAATTTATTTATTCTACCAACTAGTCCATCCTCCATCTACCAGTAGATTGTGTCCGGTAACATATGCCGAAGCATCAGAAGCTAAGAAGATTATTGGTCCTTTGATGTCATCCTCCTCTGCAAACCTACCCAATGGTGTTAAGCGCTTATAATTCTCTACAAATTCGCTATTTCCATTGATTTCAGCTACACCTGGTCCATATCCACCTGGGCTAATACAATTTGCTCGGATATTATATTTACCATAATAGTTTGCTATATATTTTGTGAAACCAACTATTGCCCATTTATCATAAGTATAGTTCACAGGACTACTCATTCCGGTATCTCCATAAACAGGGAAATTAGGACCTACTACTCCTTGTATTGAACTTATGTTTATGATATTTCCAGATTTTTGTATTTTCATCAGTTTGATCACCGATTGAGTTAATAACATCATTCCTGTAGAATTTGTTCTTTGAGCATTTTCCCATTCGGTTTTGTTGATCTCATCTAAATTTTTGAAACCTTCTCTGGAAACAGCATTATTAACCAGTACATCAATACGTTTAAATTTTTCATGTACTATTTTGACAAAATTTAAAATCGATTGTTCATCGCACAGATCTAAAGCCATTCCTAGTGCATTTAAGTTTTTTGCTTTTAATTCGGATGCGTACTCTTGGCAATGCGAGAGGTTTCTTGAAGCAATAATTACCGTTGCACCTGCTTGGGCCAATGCCAAACAAATTGGCTTCCCAAAATACCCCGCACCTCCGGTTACTATTATTATTTTATCTTTCAAATCGAACAAATTCATATTTTATAATTTAAGGAATCCAATATTTAGGAGTAATAATTTCTTCTGGTATATTTTTAAATGATGCATCAATGAGTTCTCTTAATTCTTTAGTTAGTGCCTGTCCTTCAAATAACTGAATATTTTGTTCTATCTGTTCTGTTTTTTCTGCTCCGAAAACAATACTTGTAACCCCTTCTAGGTCCCTGACATATGAAAAAACTAATTGAGCAACACTTATATTACTAATTTTTGAAAGCTTATGTAGCTTTTTAATATATGGAATAGCTTTAACCAGATTACCGTTTAAACTCTCTAAAGGCATTAATAATAGGCCTTTCATAAACACACTTCTTGCAAAAAATATCTTATTCATAATCTTAATTTTAACTAATATGTTAGGATTTAAAAGACGCTGATCAAAAATATTTACAGGTGCCTGAATGGCTTCTATTACAGGATGTTCAAGGCATTTTTCTACGTCATCCGGCCAGTAAACAGAAATTCCAGCGTGGTCAATCAGTCCTTCATTCTTTAAGTCGATTAATAGTTCTGGTAAAGTGTCAAGTACCCGATTGATCTGAAATTCAGGATCCATGTGGAATAGACAAATTGGTATCCTACTTAATTTCAGATGTGAAAGAGAGGTTCTTAAACTATCTATTGCCTCTTTCCGTGCAAGATCCTTATTGATAATGCTTGCATGGCTTATTTTAAATTTCGTAATTATGGTTAAATTCTTTTTTTCAGCCAGAGTAAAATTATCGCCAATAAGAGTTTCGGCTTCTCCGTAGGTTCTGGCAGTATCAATTGTATTTATCCCATATTTTAATGCATTGGATAGTATTTTAAATGATTCATGCCTTTTGGGTTTAACCTGATGTTGAAATATACCATAATCTATACCTAAGGCAACTGTACCTAAACTCAATTTAGAGATACTGAAGCCATGAAATTTAGTGTATTCCATATTTAATGTTACTAAAATAATGATAAATTCTCTGAAGATATTGGCCGATTCGGATTACACTAAAACTTTATATTTTCTGAAAATAGGACTTTAAATGACTACTCATTTTGTCTCTGAATTCCTGAGGTGTTCCGTCTTTTAAGGTTTCTAAAAGAACTCTGTGTGATATATATTCATTAGTTACCTTTTGGCCCGTAAAAATCTTTTCTTTTAATCCATTGTTGACATAATCAAATACAGGTAGCAGCATTTTTTGGAAACGCTGAATCGTTTTATTTCCTGAGATTGTGTAAAGCATTGTATGAAACTCAACATCAATTTTCACCTGATCAATATTATTGGTCATATTATCTTCTCTGGTTACAATTTCTTCCAACTTTAATAAGTTTGATTCAGATTTTTTTAAAAATAGAATATCTCCAATCCCCATCTCAATAACCAATCGCATTTCAAAGATTTCTTTCATGGTATTTCCATCAAGCAAGTGGGGATCTAAAATTCTTTCCATATTTAATAAGAAATCGGGGCGTGTAATAATCATACCACGATTCTTTCTGGACTCTATCATGCCAAGCATTTTAAATCGTGATAAAGCTTCTCTGATTGCTGTACGACTCACTCCCAAGGCCTTTGCTAGGTCGATTTCTTTTGGTATAGGATCTCCGGGAACAAAATGCTCCTTTTTAAAATAGTCAAATAAACTGAGTTCGATTTTGTCTACCTGCGTAAGGTTATCTAAAGGTTTTAGTTTTTTTAATGCCATTTTTTCAAATTGAAAACCCTGCAATTAAGATGTCAAACTTAATAGAATAAATATATATGTAATACTTTTTAAATATAATACATATTTTAAAATTATTGTAAAATGAATTTTTTTTTTATGTGGATAAATTATTTCTACTTATAATAATTGCCTTTTAAATAGTTTAAATAAAGGTATTTGTAATAAATCGCTTGGTTCTCAAAAATATTTTGAAAAATAATTTTGAAAATAAAAATGTAGTACATATATTTAATTTGTATTTCGATTAATTATTAACTGTTTTTAAAATTTATTAAAATGAGAAAAGCTTTACTTCATTGTTTTTTGGCCTTGATAATTCTTATTTCGGCTAATGCGTATGCACAAAATCCAATTTCAGGTACAGTAAAAGACTTAAGTGGTCAAAGCCTGATTGGAGTTAGTGTTAAACTAAAAAATACTAATATCGGAGTTAGTACTGACGTTAATGGAAAATATTCTTTTCAGAGTGCTGATATGAATGGAGTATTAGTATTTACTTATATTGGCATGAAAATTTTAGAAGTGCCAATTGGAGGTAGGAGCGTAATTGATGCAAATCTAAGCGAAGATGTCTCCAGTTTAAAGGAGGTAATTGTTGTTGGATATGGTTCTCAGTCTAGAGAATTAGTATCGACTTCTGTCTCCAAAGTCGACATGAAAACTTTAGAAAATGTAAACTATCCAAATGTGAGTTCAGCACTTCAAGGAACTGTGTCTGGGGTAAGAGTTCAAACTTTAAGTGGCATGCCAGGCGCAGCTCCTAGGGTAATCGTGAGAGGAGGAACTTCTATTAATAATCCGAATGGCTCTTCACCTTTATATGTAGTCGATGGGATCATAAGATCTGATCTTGCAGGACTTGATCAAAATGATCTTGCATCAATGCAGGTCTTAAAAGATGCTGCTGCAACATCTATTTATGGAGCCAGAGGATCAAATGGAGTTGTCATTGTTACAACTAAGTCTGCACAAGCAGGAAAAACATTAGTGAACTATAGGTTTGATAATACCTTTTCTAATAATACAGAATGGTTTGATGTGCTTAATGCAGAAGATTACATAAGAATCGTAAGACAGGGTATAGTTGCTGCATCTAAATATGGTGGTGCCGGATTATTGAATCAATTAACAGGAGGTGGAAGTCAAGGTACAGGTAATGATCTTACTAATAGAACTGCATATACAACACAATACCTTAACGATGCAAATAGATTTAAGCTTGCTGAAGGTTGGAGAAGTATGGCTGATCCTATAGATCCATCGAAAACTATTATTTTTGATGATTTTGATTTTCAGAGGAATACCTATCGAACAGGTATAACAGCCAAGCATCATATTTCCGCTTCAGGTGGAACTGAAAAGGCAAAATTTAACGCTGGTTTAGGATACTTAAATAATGATGGTACAATCCTTTACTCCAATTTTAAGCAATTAAACATGCATTTAAATGGTGATGTTAAAATAAACGATAAGGTAAGCGTTTTCGCTAATATTTTATATTCAACCAGAAAGGAAAATCAATTGCCTGATCTAAATACTTTCACAAGGTCATCTTTATTACCGAGAAGTGCTAAGTATAAATTTGAAGATGGGACATTAGCACCAGGACAAAGTGGATCAGTATCAAATACTGAATATTTTTTACAAACTAATATTAAAAAAGTTCAGGGAGATGATTTATCAATATCTACAGGACTCCACTATAAAATATTGCCTGGTTTAACGTTTGATCCTCAGGTTTCGTTATATCAGGTTATAGGTAATCAATATGATTTTCGTAAAGCTTTTTGGAGTGGTGTTAATGTCTTTAATACAGCCAGAGCAGCAAATTCTAGTTTTTCAAAATTTCTTCAGCACCAAGCTGATGCTGTATTCACTTATGCGAAATCCACCAAGAATGATGCACATCATTTTGAAATAAAAGCAGGAGCTTCTTACTTTAAAACTTCAAATACCAATTTATCTGCATCAGGTAGGGATGCTGCAACAGATTTAATCCCCACTTTAAATGCATCGGCCACCTTACTTAACATGAGTAGTTCGATTGATGAGCAATTAATTTATGGATATTTTGGAGGATTAAATTATGATTATAAACAGAAATATTTATTGACTGTAAATTCAAGATATGATGGTGCTTCGAATTTAGGAAAAAATTATAAATGGGGTTTTTTTCCTGGGGTATCTGCTGGATGGAATTTGCATAAAGAGGAATTTATGAGTAGTTTATCACAGAACCTGATTTCTACATTAAAATTGAGAGCAAGTTATGGTGTGAACGGAAATATTAGTGGTTTAGGGCCTTATACTGCACAGGGACAATTCGGCGTTGGACAAAGATATGCAAATGGTGCAGCTGTAATTAATACAGCGCTAGCAAACTCACAATTACAATGGGAGCAGGCTAAAACCTTAAATGGGGGTTTTGATTTAGGATTATTTGATAATAGAGTAAATATCATTTTTGACATATTTCGTCGAGTAACAGATAATTTAATTACTAGTGTGGAATTACCCCCATCCACCGGTTTTGCTAGCACATTGACCAATTTAGGCAGTTTGGAAAACACGGGTTTCGAAATTGAATTAAACACCCGGATTACTCCTTTAGAATCTGCTTTTCAATGGGATTTTGGATTTAATATTTCTAAAGTTGATAATAAGATTTTAAAGCTCCCACCCAATGGAACTGAGAATAATCGAATAGGAGGTGTTCAGGTTTATGATCCGGAATCAAAACAACTTGTTTGGCGCATGGGCTTACAGGAAGGTCAGAGAATTGGCGACTATTATGGATTTAAAGTTCTAGGTGTTTATTCAACTGAGGCTGCTGCAGCTGCAGGACCCACATTAGATGAACTAAGTGGAGCTCCCGATAGAAAATTTCATGCAGGCTTTTTTGAATTTGCAGATTTGAATAACGATAAAATTATTAATCTGAAAGATATGGTGTACATGGGTAATATGTTTCCTAAGTTTAATGGAGGTATTTCATCTTCTTTTAGATATAAGAACCTGAACTTAGTTGTTCGTGGGGATTATATTACAGGTCAGACTATTCAGAATTTTAATAATTATTACATTTTCACAAATGCACAGGGAGATATGAATATGTCAACAAATTTGTTACGCATGTGGCAAAAGGAAGGTGATGTTACCGATGTTCCTCAATTAAAATGGGGTGATATGGTGAATGAGTATTATAGAAATGGGTATTACAATGATAAATTGTACGAAAAATCCGATTTCTTAGCAATTAGGGAAGTAACATTATCTTATGATTTACCAAAAAGCCTTGTTCAAAAATCGAAAGTTTTATCAGGTTTAAGATTAAGTGCTTCCGGGCATAATTTAAAATATATTACTCAGTATACCGGCTTAAACCCTGAATTCGGTGGACAGGATAGAGGTAGGTATCCTGTGCCTCGAAATATAACTTTTGGTTTAAATGCTTCTTTTTAATTCTTATTAAATTCTAACAAGTAAAAAAGTATAAACCATCTTTTAATTTTATAAAGAAATCATTATGAAAGCAATAAATAAAATATTAACAGTATTTATTCTAACTGTTATTACAGTGACTTCGTGTACTAAAGATCTTGAGTTGGTACCAGTTAGTCAAATTTCAACATCTTCTTTTTGGACAAATGAGAATGATGTGGCAGGTGCATTGAATGGAATGTATGTTAGATTTAGACTAACAACAGAGAACCAATATTACTGGGGAGAAATGAGAAGCGGAATCATGCAACAAAGTATTGCAGGTATTGTTTTAAGTTATCAGTACTTATATAAAAATACCTTAAATTCATCTTCAGGTGTACCTGGTTGGGGAAACATCTATACAGTTGTTCATGATGCAAATATTATTTTAGAGAATGCACCAAAAATTAAATTTACTAATGAGGCAACCAAAAATAATGCATTAGCTCAAGCATATGCAATGCGTGCGTTTTGTTATTTCGTTATGGTTAGAACCTGGGGAGGAGTTCCATTAGTAACGCAATCAACCAATGGAGTATCGGAGTCTAATCAAAGACCAAGAGCTACGACTGAAGAGATTTTCACGCAAATCAAAAAAGATATTTCTGAGGCAGAAAAGTTGTTTTCGAATAATAGTTTTACAACTGGAAGAGCTGTATGGTCTAAACCGGCACTAAATGCATTTAAAGCAGATGTTTATTTATGGACTGCCAAAAAACTGGGTGGAGGTAATGCAGATCTAAATATAGTGATAACCGCAATTAACGAAATTGAAGCTGGCGATGTGACCTTATTGGATAATTTTAGTTCAATTTTTGCGTATAACAATAAAGGTAATAAAGAAATTATCTTTGCAGTAAGATATGCAGACAAAGAATCAAACATGTCTCTTCCTTTTAATGCAAGTTTTATACATCCTCAAGTTGCACCTGCTTTATCTCAAGTTGATCCGGCTACTGCTCTAGCAATTTCAGGTGCAGATCAGGCTTTCTCTTACCTAGCTATTCGAGATCATGTCAGAGATGCTTTTTCTGAAAAAGATCAACGAAGAAATGCATCAATTTTCGATCTTTTTGTATACAAGCCTACTTTTCCGAATGGAGTTAAATCATTGGTTGTAACTATTCAGAACAAGTATCAGGGGGTATTGATTTCAGGCGGAAGAAGGTGGTTTAATGATTATGTGATTTACCGTTATGGGGATATATTATTAATGAAAGCAGAAGCTAAAAATGCTTTAGGTCAAGATCCTTCAGTTGAAATTAATAAAGTTAGAAAGCGTGCTTATGGAGCTAATTCCAATGATTTTATTTTCACAAATGGAAGCAAAGCCACTAATGACACCGAAATTTTGAAAGAAAAATTATTGGAGACTGCTTTTGAGGGTCATTATTGGTACGATTTAGTCAGATTTGGAAAGGTCTTTGATTTAGTTCCAGAGCTCATTGGCCAAGCGAGTAAAGGTCATATGTTGTTATTTCCTATAGATCAAAATATTCTGAGTAAAGAGCCAAAGGTAACACAGAATCCTGGTTGGTAAATTATGTGCTAATTGCACATATTTATTAGCGCTTACTTGGAGATTTATTTTCCACAAATTAAATAAGTATGAAAATTTTGGTCTTCATACTTATTTAATAAACATTTAAGAACCCTTATCTCAATTTAATCTAGTGTTACTGGTGAAGAATTAGCTGCAATGGTGAGTGGTAGGCAGGACTTTAATAACTTAATTTATCAATTTTCGTGTTTCAGTTTACTCCCAACTAACTTCTCCTATCGAAGATTAATTTAGGCTTAAACGATTTGGAGATATTTTTAAGTAATCAACACAAGTTTTTTTTATATTAAAATACCTTTTGAAATGTCACTATCAAAAAGGAAAAGAAGTCAAATTTTGTCAAATTTTAATGCGGATGGATTTGTATTTATACCTAACTTTTTTTCCATTGATGAAATAGAGTCTATTCTACGGAATCTAAAAAGAGTTATTGAAGAAGTGTTACCCGATATTCCTGAAAATGAAGTTTTTTACGAGGATCAACGTGATTTATCAATGTTAAAGCAAATTAGTTCACTAGATCGTCACGATCATTTTTTTTATAATCTATCAATTAATCCCAGACTGATTGAATTATCTGAATTATTATTAAATGATCCAGTTATAGTAAAGTATTTGGCTTATTTCAATAAACCAGCTTTAATCGGAAAAGAAACTCCTCCTCATCAAGATGCCTATTATTTCAAAATTAGCCCTCCTGTAGCCTTAACTATTTGGGTAGCACTTGAATCTTCTGATGAAGAGAATGGAAACGTTAAGTATATAAGAGGTTCACATCTTAAAGGTATGAGGCCTCATGGCAAATCTGGGACATTTGGCTTTTCACAACAAATCCTGAATTTTGGAACGGATGAGGATTTATCTGAAGAGGTAAGTTTACAAGTAAAAGCTGGAGATATTTTAGTGCATCATTCTTTAACTATTCATAGGGCAGATAAGAATTTTAGCGAAAGTAGGTCAAGAAAGGGTTTAGGTGCTGTTTATTACGGGAAAACTGCCCAAGAAGATACGCGAACTTAGAATCAATATTTTCAAGAACTAATAATTGACGAATATGAATCAAAATTGGATTTTTAACTCAACCGATGAAAAAATAGTTCAGCAATTATCTTCTTTTATCCCTGATAAAATTTTTGATATTCATGCACATATATATCGTTTACAGCAACTCAATATACCATCAACTTTAAAAACAATAGAATCCACCGGTCCATTTGAAGCTTCTATTTCTGTCTGGAAAAATCACCTTTCTAAATTTTTCCCCGGAAAAGAATTATGCGGCGGACTTTTTTTTCCAGGTGTTACCCATCATATTAATATACAGAATGAGAATTCATTTTTGCTATCCCAATTAGAGGAAAATAAGTCTTCAAGGGGACTTATATTATTAACTCCTGAAACATCAGAGGAAGAATTAACCGCATTACTAAGTCAGCCAAGAATTGTAGGTGCAAAAATTTATTTTTATTTCAGTAAGGAACAGCCTATTCTACAATCTTCAACTATTGGATATTTTCCAGAATGGCAAATGGAAATATGTAATCATTTTGGTTCAATAATCATGCTTCATCTTGTAAAAGATCTTGCAGTATCAGATCCTGCTAATATTAAAGAAATTAAATATATATGTAAGCGATATCCCAAGTTGAAAATTATTCTTGCCCATGCCGGGAGGAGTTTTCATTCTCCCAATTCAAAGCCAGGTATACATGAACTTGTAGGTATTGATAATTTATGGTTTGATACATCCGCTATTTGTGAGCCTGAATCATTTAAAGTTGTCCTGAATGAATTTGGTCCAAATAAACTAATGTGGGGTAGTGATTTCCCTGTATCTCAAATAAGGGGTAGGAGCATCACCTTGGGGGATGGATTCGTATTTCTTGATGAAGATTCATGTAATTGGGACAAGCTTAGTTTTGGAAATCCGATTTTACTCGGTATAGAGTCATTAAGAGCGTTGAAGTGGGTTACAGTAGATTTTGGTTTAAATAAGAATGAAATAGCTAATATTTTCTACGGAAATGCTAAAAGTATATTAACACTTTAACGATCTAAATAAAATTGATATGAATTATTTTAAAGTAGTTATGGAAAGACAGTTAAATCACAAATTATTGAGAATTTATGTTTACGATGAATTTTCTTATTCTGAAAATCATCAACACCCGATTATCTCAATATTGAGAAGCTTTCTTTTTTTTATTTTAATGGTATTTATGTTTTCAGGTTGTAAAGATGTACAACATAAATCAACAGCAATAGATGAATATAATTTTGTTGATACTAGTAAAACAACTGTCTTGAAATTAGAAGCAGGTCCTAATAATCCAAGAAACGGTGAAGGTGATTTTGTCACTTTAAAAGATGGAAAAATTCTTTTTGTGTATGGTCATTTCACAGGGGATACCGGAGACGATTATGGTCATGCCTATTTAGCCAGTAGATTTTCAAGCGATAGTGGTAAAACTTGGAGTAGAGAGGATAAAATTATTGTAGAACAGGAAGGTAAACTCAGTGTCAATTTGGTTTCTCTATTAAGATTGCAAAATGGATCTATCGCTTTATTTAACCTTAAAATAAATGCAGAGGATGATACTACACCATGGATGCGCATCTCTCATGATGAAGGAAAAACGTGGGAGCCCGCTAAACAGTCTATAATTGATCGTGAAGGATTTACGGCCAATAAAGGTATCGGATTTCAGCTAAATAATGATCGTGTAATCCAGTTGAAAGATGGTAGATTATTAATGCCGGTTGCTATTCACCAAGTTCCTACTGGAAAATGGGGTAAGGAATCCAATAAGGGTAGTATTTGGAGCTATTATTCTGATGATAATGGAGAAACTTGGTTGCCTAGTAAGGAAGTGCCAACTGTTGATAGCATAATGACTCAGGAACCCGGAGTAATAGAATTAAAGAATGGGACCATTTTTATGTGGATGCGAACTGACAAGGGGGCACAATATACTTCTTATTCAAAAGACAGAGGTATTACTTGGAGTCCTGCAATTCGTAGTAACATTAAGTCACCTAGGTCGCCGGCTTCTATAAAGCGTATTCCTTCAACCGGAGACTTATTACTTGTTTGGAATAATAATGGTCTTAATCAAAAACGTACTCCTCTAACCACCGCAGTATCAAAAGATGAAGGTAAAACATGGGATAAAATAAAAAACCTAGAAGAAGACCCTGAAGGTTGTTATTGTTACACTGCAATTGAATTTGTTGGTGATTATGTTTTATTAGGACATGGAGCTGTCGGAGTGACCAAGGAATGCTTAGCAAACTCTAATGTTAACCGGGTAAGCTTGGGTTGGATTTATAAATAGCAATAATTTCAAAGATGGATAATAATAAAAATAATCCCCCAATTAAGAAGAATAATTGGCGATGTGTTTTAGGACTCGATAAAAACAGAAAATTAATTTTCGGTAAGGAGGAAGAGTTGACTGCGGCAATTTCGCGTGGTGCTGATTTAAGGATATATACTGAATTTCGTCATAATGAGCATATAGATACAAACTCAGATTGCAATGAACTTATTAAAGAGGTTGCAGATTTCAGAATTACTTATTTATTGGATTATCGCTGGGTAGCGGGCATTATTAATCTACGTCAACCTGTAGAACTTCCTGGCGATTTTGGGCCAAGACCCTCAATGTCATTTTTTTTATATAATCAAAATGTTGATCAGGCTATAGCCAGACCCTATCTTGATGGTCAATCAGGGGAAGGCAAATTTGGCGCTGCTCCACTTGATGATTTCAGCTACATGCCCAAATATCATCAATTTGATTCCTGGGATGCAGGGACTAATGCACCCAGTAGTAATTTTGTATACGATTTTGATAAATATAATTTCTGGGTTTGCGATGATTGGGAGGAAATGTATTGCCATAATGCTGAAGGAGATGTTTTATCGGGCTCCATTGATCTTCTTGCCGACGCTTTTGCCGCTGGTCGCGAAATTAAAGTCGCTATTAAAGGATTATGCGCGGATTTAGCGCATATTGAATCTTCGAAATCTATGCATCATGAGGTCTTTATTCATTGTGGTTCATGTTATTATTATACAGAACGTAAACAGTTGTTAGGTGCTTCACAGCCGGTTGTTAGAGTTGAGCCGTCAATTCCGTTAAGATATAAAAGTAAGAACTGGGATTTTGGGTGGTTAGTTCCTCGTTCTGATGGGCATGTAGCAAGTTGGTTAGTTGATCCTTATACGCTCCAATTTAAGCGTAATTCCGGACAGTATGCAATGCGCTGGTTTGTTCGTTAACCAATAGAAATCATAAACTTTATGTGTTTCAAACCTATAATATATTATCCAAAGTTAATTTTACTCCATGATCTATCAAATTCATGTATTTTTTAAACTATAAAAATGGAAAAACAAAATAGAGTTCTGCACTATACTGATTTTTTAAAATATCAATTAAAATTGGATAAAATTTTAATCCCAAAAAATGTTTTTAGATTTCTGAAGTATTTTTCAATGACTAGTTCAATTAAAATGGCATTGTGCATTGCTTTAATTGGTCTTACTTCCTTTCAAACGTCTGACGATGTATTTAGACTGACGATTGCGAAGGCGTCTAAGCTCAACACAAGGAATAGCGAATCTGATATTATTAAACTTAGTAATGGAAATCTTCTTTTAGGTTGGACAGAGTTTTATGCGGGCAGTGGAGCAGATGACGGTTCTGCCAGAATTGTCGGCCGTATTTCGAAAGATGGAGGTCGAAATTGGGGAGATAAGTATACCCTTGTAGAGCATGCAGATGCTTTAAATGTAATGGAAGTTAGTTTTCTCAGACTTGAAGATGGAAGTATTGCGCTTTTTTATTTTAAGAAAATCAGAGAGGCGATATTTATACTTCCTTCTTATAAAGTTGATTTGACAAAACCAGGTGATTGCAGATTAATGATGAGGGTCTCAAATGATGAAGGGAAAAGCTTCCTAAAGGAGAAACAGATAACTGGTCCAGATCGCTATTTGGAAAGTGCAAATGGTAGATCTTTAAGGTTAAAAAATGGTAGAATATTGATTGAGATAGATAATATGGAGAGTTCTGCATGCATATATTCGGATGATGATGGAAAGAACTGGCGTGAGGGTCAATTTGTCAAACCTGCTGCAGGACCAAGTTTTGAGCCAATAGCAGTTGAATTAAAGGATGGGCGGTTAATGATGTTTATGAGAACTAGTTTGGGTGGACAGTACCAAACATTTTCAAATGATGGAGGCGAGACATGGACTGAGCCATTGCTTTCCGTGTTTAAAGGCAGTGGATCACCTATGGCTATTGAACGAATACCAAGTACCGGTGATTTGCTTGCAATTTGGAACAATGATTCGGGAAGTCCGCGAGCAAGAACTCCTTTAACTGCCACTATTTCTAAGGATGAAGGTAAAACATGGGAAAAGTTTCGGGATATAGAAAACAATACCACCGACGGATTTACCTATCCGGCTATAACATGGGTAAATGATTATGCTTTAATCACTTATTTTAATTATACAGGCGGAATGTCCCTAAATCTTAGCGGAATTCCAGTGAAATGGTTTTATGAATAAGAATTTGTTTATGAATTAGAAATTGGAATCTACCTAATAATAGGTCTGACCTTTTTTAATTTTATTTGCCAAATATGAGGTATTATAATTAATATTGCAATATGTAATACATATTAATAATAAATTAAAAATTAATTTGCCAATCAACTATTTTGAAAATGATGCCAACAATAGAAAGTTATTAGTAGTGGTTTTGGAGGGCAAAAGGTAATTAACTTGAGAAGGCTTGAAGCCTCTGTTTTAGTAATCCTTTTATTAATTATATAATAATTGAAGAGTATAATATTTTTTTTAAAAATTAAACCTTATTGAAATGAAAAAAAACATACTCTTTTATGCATTGTTTGTAATGCTATGTGTGATTGAGGGATTTGCACAAACGACTAATAATGGAATTGTTAATGAATCAAATCAAGGTAAAGAGGTTGTATTAAGGCTTGAAACTGGTGTCAATAATCCCAGAAATAGTGAAGGAGATTTTATAACCTTAAAGGATGGTAAATTATTATTTATTTACACTCATTATACCGGACTGTCGGGAGCAGACTGGGGGAACGCCTATCTTGCAAGCCGATATTCTTCAGACAATGGACAAACTTGGAGCACAGAGAGTAAAATCGAAGTGCAACAAGAAGGTAATAATAATGTGATGTCCGTATCATTGGTAAGGTTGCCAAATGGTTCAATGGCCTTGTTCAATTTAAAGATAGATGGAGAGTTTCTATGTACTCCATGGATGCGAATCTCTAATGATGAAGGTAATACTTGGAGTAAGCCTTGGAAGTGTATTCCAGATAGAAACGGATATTTTCAAGTGAACAACGACCGGGTTATATTATTGGGAAATGGGAGATTGCTGATGCCGGTTGTAGAACATAATGTTAGTCATCAGAAATGGGATAGCGTGGCTAGCAGGGGCATCATCTGGAGTTTTTGGTCGGAGGATATGGGTATTACGTGGAAGTCCGGTAAGAATATGGACTATCCGGTCAATTCCCCTGCAGGATTAATCATGCAGGAACCAGGGATGGTCGAATTAAAAAATGGTGACATCGTAATGTATATGCGTACAAGTTCCCATGCACAATATATTTCTAATTCAAAAGACCAAGGAGTATCCTGGAGTCCCGCTGTACGAAGCAATATTGCTTCCCCGCGTTCTCCAGCTGTTATTAAACGCATACCATCTACCGGTGATCTTATAATGGTTTGGAACAATAATGGTGAAAATGAAAAACGAACGCCCTTAAGTGTTGCAATATCTCGCAATAATGGAAAGAGTTGGGAGAAAACAAAAAATATTGAGGATGATCCTAATGGGAGTTTTAGTTACCCGGCAATTCATTTTACCGATAGTGATGTTATTGTGGCTTATTGTGCCAAAGGATTATCAGCTACTTATATTAGCAGGTTAAGCCTGAACTGGGTATATAAATGATGTGCAACTCATAATTTAGATGTCAAAAAAAATCTTTTATATAGATTCCAAATCTTCAGGTCCTCAGGTTTTGTTGACAGCTGGTGTACATGGTGATGAATACGAACCAATGATTGCTGCTTTCGGATTGGGCATTGTACTTAGCAAGGTGCTAATAGCTGGAAGTATTACAATCGTACCTATTGCAAATACCACTGCATATGATAATGCAAGCAGATTTGGAATTGATGGATTAGATATGGCGAGAATCTGTCCTGGTGATAGAAGGGGGAGTCTAACTCAAATTGCAGCAAATGAAATCAGTGAGCTTATTAAAAAAGCGGATTATTACATCGATATGCACACCGGTGGTCTTGCTTATGATATTTACCCTTTGGCGGGATATATGCTTCATCCAAATACCGAAATACTCAAAAAGCAACAGGAAATGGCACAAGCTTTTAATTTGCCTTTAGTTTGGGGGACCGATTATAGACCTGAAGGTAGAACACTTTCGGTTGCGAGAGACGCGAAAGTTCCGGCTATTTATTTGGAGTATGGCGGAGGTACAGGAATCCGAAATAAGGTGATTCAGGAGTATAAAGCTGGAGTTATGAATATTTTAAGTTATTTAAATATGCTTAAAGTTCCAATTAACAATCAAGTTGCAAAAGATAAATATTGGATTGAAGATTCCCGTCAGGACAGTGGTTATTTACAAGGTAAAATGCCCTCGCCAGTGGATGGGATATTTGTTGCTGAAGTGAAAATTGGAGATAAGATTAAAGCAGGTGAGTTATTTGGAGGAGTAATAGAATCTCATACAGGAGAACGAGTTGATTTATATGCAGATATCGATGGATTGGTTTTTTTATTAAGGACACTGGTGAAAGTTAAACCGGGGGATGCTTTAGGCGGGATAATGCCTATCGGATCTTTAAATGAAAGAGTTATTTATGAATAATAATAGAGTAGCCATAATAACGGGTGCATCCAAAG
>JBDNGV010000024.1:0-2849 GCA_041689125.1 Daejeonella sp. | reverse complement strand
TTTAAGCGCGGCGTCTCTACGTGATATTCAATGCAATCACGTAAATACGGGACAGACTCGTTTACAAAAAATACCGTAAATCGTCTTATAGGATCGTTCACTGGAAAGAATCGGAATTGTGAAGGGTGAGATTCCAGTTTGATGTGCACTTTCTGGCAAGACTTTAGCACACTTTTCACTAAAAAGGGGGCTCTTTGCCCCCTTTTGGTAATTTTGTGGAGAATATCGGATTCGAACCGATCACCTCTTCACTGCCAGCGAAGCGCTCTAGCCAAATGAGCTAATCCCCCAATTTGAAGTATTCCAATAAAATGGCTCTCCAGCTACAATTATCAGCATTTTAAATGAATTTTCAAACTTGCATTATGAAACTTTCGTTTTCTTGATTAGCAATATGCCTTAAATTCAGATTTTTGGTTGCAAAATTGTTAGGCAAGGAATTATCCCCTAATCTTCAATAATTGACATAAAAATTATTTAGTCGAGCCTTAAAAAGTCAATAGATTAAAGAATAATATATTTTTGGGGGTGACAGTGTTGAGCTGAAAATTTGAATGAGTTGAAAAAAAGGAGCCAAAAAGTGTTGTTTCCAGATATTCATCATCCGTTTAAAGTTCATTGCTGCTGCAGCCAGCATTACATTGATATTATCCCCTGTTATTCCTTTATAATAGTTCCGGTTTAAGCGATGATCGTTTTTCAGATGCCCGATCTTATGTTCTATTGCTGCCCTGCGGCTGAAACCTTTGCGGAGTTGCCGCTGCCTGTACCTGGTAATTTTTTTACTGAAAGTTTTGGGTGAGTGTACAACTGTCCCTTTAACTTCTTTTATCCCGCGGTAGCCATGGTCTACAAATACCTCTTTGAGTACATGGCCGCTTAAACGCTGTTGCTGTTCCATGGCTGCTTCCAAGGTATGTCCGTCGTACAGATTTTACTAAAGTTTAAAGCCCCTATAATTACACCGCTGTTTTGAGTCACGGTGATGGATACTTTAATCCAAACTCATACTTTTTGTGTTCTTTGCCTTTACTGATACATTGTACTTCCGGCTCATGTAAGCTGTAGATCTTGTTGCTGCCCTGTTTCTTTTGTGCCAGTACCTTTTTGAACAAGTCCAGGTCCAAAGTATACCTGCCGGCCACAAGCTTGCGCTCCAACTCCCGGACCAGCCTGCCGGCGATGGTTTTTATTTTACGGTCTGCCCTGTACGTTTTTTTCTTGTTTTTAGGATGGTTCCTGAACCGCTGTTGTATGCCCAGCTTCTTTAATACGAAGGTATAACTCTGGCGAAGTTCCAGGTTCTCCTTCTCAGCAATAGCGATACATTTGGTGATTATCTTGCGGTGCAGCTTACTGTCGGTAGGATAGGTAATGTTCTTTTCCTGAACGGTAGTGTCAACGCTCCCTTTATCTTCTTTCCCATCTTTACCGTTCACGCGGATGCTTTCCATAAGAATAAGTTCTATTCCTTCCTCTCCAATGCGGTGACGGAAATGCACCAGCTCGGATGCTTCACAGGGCGGGGCCGGGATAAAATAGCGCTCACCGCTAAAGTATTGGTAATACGCATTACAAGACCATTGTTCTACCACGCTCTCATCACTCAGGTTACGGACATGTTTCAATATCAACAAAGCAACCATCAGGCGGATAGGCTTGGCCGGACGTCCGAAATCTTCCCGGTAGTGCTTTTTAAAAGAATCCTCAAAGAGTTGCCAGTTAATCTTGCCGGCCAGAATATAAAGAGGATGGTTAAGGGATAGTTGCTCAATCAAACCAAGTTGAAGAAAGCTTAATTGAGTTGTGTTTTCAGGTTTTGATAGCATAAAAATCTGCAAGCTTATGAAGCTAATTTAATCAAAACCTGCAGATATATACGCACTATATTATGAACAATATGTTGATAATCAAATGATTAAATAGTTTTTAAGGGGCGACTAAGTACCATACGACTTGGCGCCAATCATACCCAAGGCCTTGGTATTGGAAAACCTAAACCTTATGCCTATGTTGCAGACAATGATCTGGCCGTTGGTAAACTGGTTGAGTACATCAGCAATAGTTCGATATGGTCTCAATCGGCAATTTTTATTCTTGAAGATGATGCTCAAAACGGCCCTGATCATGTGGATGCGCACCGTTCAACTGCATTGATTATTAGTCCCTATGTAAAAAGAAAATATCTTGATCATACTATGTACTCCACTTCAGGGATGTTACGGACCATAGAGTTAATTCTGGGCTTACCGCCAATGAGTCAATATGATGCTGCCGCAATGCCAATGTTCCGAAGCTTTACCAATAAACCTGATTTCACTAAGTTTAAGGCGGTTCCTAACAGGATTGATTTGGATGAAACCAACAAAATCGCCTCAAAGTGGTCAAAAATATCTGAAGGATTTGATTTTGCCGAAGTAGATAAGAATGACGACAGATTATTTAATGAGTTACTTTGGAAAGGGTTGAGAGGTGATGATTTCGAAATGCCTGCTCCAAGAAGAAGGGCATTTTTGAAGTTGGAACAAAAAGATAAGGACCATTAATTAATTGTACTAATCTGATTTGATATATTTTTTGAATTTTTAGTAGTTGCTTTTTGCAGGATTTACAGAAACCGTTTCATTTTCATGAAGCGGTTTTTATTTACCCCTTTATTTAGAGACCTTTATTTCTTGGTCAATCAGCGATTTAATTTGGTTACATTCAATAAACAGAAATTAGGGCTTATGAAATCCTATAAATTATCTTTATGATAATTATTTTGTAGTTCCCCTAACTAAAAGATTCAGGAATAATGAAGAACTTTAAATTTATTTTGATTGCACTCTTGGCATTCATGGCTTTTT
>JBDNGV010000023.1:0-6444 GCA_041689125.1 Daejeonella sp. | reverse complement strand
TTTACGGATGATGATTATGCTAATAATTGGAGCAATACAACTTCTACGCTAAGGTTTAATCATATTTTTAATCCAAAATTATTTCTCAACTTTTCTGCCATCTATAGTAATTATATCAATTCATTAGACATTACCAGCTTAGAAACAATAAATAAGGAATGGCTTACAGGAATACGTGATATAGGATTAAAAGGGGACTTTACTTTTTATAAAAAGCCGGGCAATACTATTCTGTTTGGTATGGCCGGCACCAGGCATCATTTAAAACCGGGGGAAACCGCAGACAATATTTCAAATTTAAGCTTAAACAGATTCCTTGCAGGCGAGTATTCCCTGTATTATAATCAGGATCTAAAGGTAAATACCAGGCTTTCTCTCAATTATGGATTAAGAACCGGCTTTTTTCTGGTAGCTGAAGAAAATAAAAATAAGAGCTTTAAAAAGGATAAAGCCTTTTACAATTTTGAACCCCGCCTGCAAATCCTGTATAATTTTAATGCAGATCAGATAGTAAAGTTGAGTTATATGAGGACTGAACAAAATTTGCAATTAGTTAAAAACAGCGAGCTTTCCTATTCATCCCTTGAAACCTGGATTCCTGCCAACTCTAAAATTAAACCACAAAAAGCTGATGTGTATTCATCGTCGTATACCTGGTTAAGCAATCCGGAAATGTCTTTTGGGCTTTCTTTATACTATAAAAAGATGTATAACCAGAACGATCTTAAGGATCATTCTCAAATATTGCTAAATCCCTCCTTAGAGAAGGATCTCAGATTTGGTGAAGGAACTGCTTATGGATTAGAAGTAACGTTCACAAAAAAATCAGAAAAACTTGCCGGAGAAATCAGCTATAGCTATTCAAGGGCTTTCAGGAAAATTGAGGAAATCAATTCTGGTTTTAAATATCCTGCCACTTATGATTCGCCTAATGATTTAAAACTCAGTTTAAGCTACCATCTTAATAGGAGAATCACATTCAGTACGTTTTTTAATTATAGTAACGGACGACCGGTTACCTTACCTGTTGGTTTTTATTCTGATAACGGATCGAAGATTCCGATCTATGAAGGAAGAAATAGTTCAAGATTTCCGGATTTTAGCCGCTGGGACCTGGTTGCCGAATTAAAGCCAAAGATTATTGAAACAGATACCGTTAAAAAAAGATGGCAAAGCTCCTGGTCTTTTGGAATTTACAATGTTTACGGCAGAAGGAATCCTTTATTTTACCGGGTAACACAAACTCAATCTAATAGAGATTTTGGCTTTGAAGAATCTTTTTCAGGGGTTATTCCTACTATTTCCTATAGCTTTAAATATTAATTATGGGATTGTTCCGATATATCTTACTCCTGGTTACGCTAATCTTTGTTTCCTGTAAAAAAGAATTAATTGACCGTATAACCTTCAAGAAACCTATAAATAACTATGATCTGGTAATTGAGGGGGGAGTGAATACTTTTAAAAAAGAGCAGTTTATCCTTCTCAGCCGTCCTTCTCTCAATGTTGCCGGCCTGGTATCTGCCGTAAATGATGCAGAAGTATTCATAAACAACAAACAACTTACTCTTACAGCTACTCCCGGAATCTACAGCGGAATATTGCAGGAGAATAAAAATTACGGGGAAGTGTATCAATTAAAAGTAATCTATAAGGGCACCATTTATATAGCAAAAGATACCTTAAAAAAGGTTTCATCTATAAAACTGAGCGACTTTAATTTTTCCTCACAGCAGCAGGATGACAAAATTCTTTTATCTGTACCTAAACATACTTTTAGTGCGGTTGAACTGGCCAAAATATTTTACCGTTTCCAGGGAACAAGCGATTGGAGTGTTTCTAAACTTGATAGCACTCAAACTTATTCTTACGCACATACTTTTGCCCCACCCAACGGTTTATACCCTATTTTAGAGGGAAGAAGCAATAAAACTGTTAGCCCGGCAGATTCAATTCAGATTTATAAGTTTTCTGTTTCCAATTCTTATGAGAAGTATCTGTATAGTGTATTTGCAGAAACTGATTGGAAAAGTATTTTCTCTACCACTCCCGGACAGATTAAAGGCAATATTTCAGGTAATGCTTTAGGCTATTTCTATTGTACAGATGTAATTTCAAATAAATTTAAAATTATTGATTTGGTCAAATAAGCATCAATCGCTTCTCAAAAAATAATACACCTTACTAAAATCTGCTCTACTTCCTTTTATTTTCTAAAAATTCATTTTCTGATATAGGACTTTTTATAGAATGTGATGTCTTTAGATAAAGCCTATTAAAAATTTTAAATTATTTCTTAATTAATTAAAATTATGCGAATTAAACTCCTAATCTGGATAGCCCTGCTCCCTTCAATTTTATTTGCCCAAAAGAGTACCATTAGCGGCTATGTAAAAGATGCAGGTTCTAAAGAAGCCCTGATTGGCGCGTCTGTAGTAATTCCCTCCTTAAAAATCGGAACCAGTACAAATCAGTATGGATTTTATAGCATTACTGTTCCTAACTCAGACACCATTTCTATGGTAATTTCTTATAGTGGATATCAGCCTTCATTAAAACAAATAATGAACCGGAAGGACATCCAGCTTGACATCCTATTGCAACCGGCTATAAATAGCCTAAATGAGGTGGTGGTTAATGCCAGTCGAAATCAGGATAATGTTAATAAAGCACAAATGGGAGTTATTGATGTTCCTATAACAGCCATAAAACAATTGCCTGTATTATTAGGTGAGCATGATATCCTTAAGACCATCCAGCTTTTGCCTGGGGTACAAGCAGGCCAGGAAGGTACTACAGGTTTTTATGTGCGGGGAGGAAACCTAGATCAGAACCTCATTCAGATGGATGAAGCTACCGTATACAATCCAAATCACCTTTTTGGCCTGGTCAGCACTTTTAATATTAATGCTGTAAACAGTGTCAAATTAATTAAAGGCGGTTTTCCTTCCGAATACGGCGGTCGCTTAAGCTCCATTCTGGATATTAAAATGAAGGAAGGGAACAAAACCAAATTTCAAACTGAAGGTGGTATAGGTCTAATTTCAGGGAATCTTACTTTCCAAGGGCCCCTTCAAAAAAATAAATCCTCCTTTATTATTTCCGGCCGTCGAAGCTATATAGATCAATTATTGAAACAAGCCTCAAAAACAACCACCTATCGTTTTTATGATTTCAATGCTAAAATGAATTATGAGCTGGGTGAAAAGGATCATGTCTTTGCTAGTTTTTTCAAAGGAAAGGATGACGCCGCTTACACAGGAGCCAATAGTTTAAACTATGGTACAAACTTCGGTAATACCACTGCAACCTTAAGATGGAATCATTTATACGGCAATAAAATATTTTCAAATACCTCCCTAATATACAATGACTATCACCTGCAATTGGGTACAGCGCAAAACAGCTATTATCAGGTTCTGTATACAGGGATTAAAGATATTAATGCAAAAACTGATTTTACAGCCGCACCAGGTACTAATCACACGATCAAATTTGGAGCTAATTATATCCATCATACCCTATATCCCGGGGCAATGTCGGCTAAAATATCTCAAACCGGAAAAAAGATTGTTATAAATCCGGGTAGTTTAACTAAAAGACTATCGAATGAAGGGGCGTTTTACATAAATGATGATTACCAGGTTTCCAACGGTTTTTCTGTTAATTACGGATTAAGAGTACCATTTTTCAGCGCAGGCACAAAAACATATTCATTTATCGAGCCTCGGGTAACAACCCGCCTTTCTATTAACGATCAAACTTCAATAAAAGCGTCTTATACTCAAATGAACCAGTTTATGCATTTGGTTCCAAGCAGCACAGCTTCTTTACCAGCCGACATTTGGCTAAGCAGCAGTTTAAAAATAAAACCACAAACGAGCAATCAGGTAGCATTAGGTTTATTTAAAAACTTTAAAGAGAATGAGATTGAAACCAGTATAGAGGTATATTATAAAACAATGAATAATCAGGTATTATTTAAGGAAGGTACCCAGATTCTATTAAATACCAACCTGGATGATATATTAACTTTTGGAAAAGGGAAATCTTATGGTGTTGAGTTTTTCGCAAAGAAAAATTTTGGTCGCTTTTCAGGTTGGCTAAGTTATACGCTATCCAAATCTACCCAGCAGTTTCCGGAACTTAATTACGGAAAAAGCTTTCCGGCCTCCTTCGACAGATCTAATAATTTATCTCTGGTTGCCAGCTATAATTTGACTAAAACCTGGATCATATCAGCCGATTTCGTTTACTACACCGGCCGGCCATATACACTACCAGCAGGTAAAGTTATAGTGTATGGCGATGGTTCATTGTATGATACCTATTATTCTGATTATACAAGTAGAAACAATAGTCGTTTTTCTTCCTATAACCGCTTAGATTTCAGTATATCAAATAAAAAGCAGGTGAAGTTGTTTAAAAAATTCGCGTATGAAAGAGAGTGGTCTTTCGGACTTTATAATGTATATAACCGTGCTAATCCATATTTTGTCTATTTAACCACAGATCCTGCAACCAAACAACCCCAGGCGAAGCAGGTTTCATTACTTCCGACTATTCCCAGTATAAGCTTTAATTTTAAATTTTAATCATGAAACAAATATTCATTTTCTTCTCAGTTATCAGTATGGGCTTTATCCTATCCTGTGAAAAAAACATAACGGTAAAGGCACCCTACTACAACAACAAAGTGAGCATAACCGGTCTTATTGAACCCGATTCAATTCCAATTATTTATTTTAATAGAACAGTACCGTATTTTGATAAAGCAGTTAAAAAGAACGAGCTCATAATCAGAAACGCACAAATTACAATTAGCAGTAATAGAAGTACTGATCAAATTACTTTAGACAGTGTTTTTGATAAGATAGATTGCCAGTTTAACTACTATTATAAAGGCCATAATAAGATCCTGGCTAATACTAAATATGATTTAACTATTCTTTCCGGTGGCAAAACCTATACAGCAAGCGCTACTACCACTCAGCTTGCCCCTATAATTGATAGTGTTTCTTATGTGGACAAGTACAACGACTTGTATGGAGAACATGAAGGTGTTATAACGTATTTTAAAGACGTTCTCAATGAGGTAAATTATTACCGGTATGAAATGGTAAGATTGGCTGATGCGAGTATAATGAAGGCAGATGGCACGTTTAAAAGAGCCTGTTTAGGAAAAGATACAGTCACTGTCCATGAAATTGGAAGAGCAGTATTTGCTGATGCTGGCCAGGAGGGTAAGCAAATATCCATAGTAGTAGAACCTGCTTACTCACACAAAAAAGGCACAAAAGGGAAAATTTTTATCCAGAGCTTAGATAAAAATGCGTACGAGTTTTTCTCGCAGTTAGACCGTCAAAAGCTGGCTCAATTCAATCCCTTTATTGAACCGGTCTTTTTACAAGAAGGGCAATTTGGAGGCACAGCTATAGGATTTTTCTCTGCAAAAAGGAACAGTAACCCAGTAATATTTATATATCCCGAATAACTTTAATTTTTTATTTACTATCTAATTAATTTTTCAAAATGAATATTAAATATTTTGCTTTAGATCTGCTTATTAGTTTTTACGCCAACAGTCTTAATCACTCTAATCCAACGCCCGATCAAATAGTAGGTAAATGGATGTCGGTAGAAGGAAATATAACTGTGCAGGTTCTTAAAGAAGGAAATAGGTTTAAAGCTACAGTACTTTGGTTTGATGATTCTGATGACAAAGCGAAGCCAATGAATACTCGTACCGATGAACACAATCCTGATCGCACATTAAGAAACCAGAAAATTATTGGATTACAAGTTCTTCGAAATCTGAAGTATAATCCTAAAACAAGCCAATGGGAGGATGGAATAATTTATGATTCAAGGACTGGTAAAGAATGGAATTCATCGGTATGTTTAACTAATGAAGGACTGCTAAAGGTAAAAGGATTTTGGCATTTTGAACTCATTAGTAGAACTGCGTCATTTAAAAAAGTTGGATAACATTTAAAATATATTGAAATACTCTTATTTTCACTTCGTGTGATCATTAATAAAGAACCTTGGGCCAGAGCCACAGAGGTATTAAAACATTATTAACTGCTGAGTATGCATCTTTTTATATTAATTTTCTTTTCCTTGTGACTTTACACAATTTTAATGGTATTCTCATCTCCATGTTTCCTAACCGTGTTAACGTAAAATCTTTTAGACCAAAATTCACCCCCAAAAAGCTTTTGTTTTACTTATAGGTGTCCCTTAAAAATTTCTTTAGCAGTGATACTTTTTACAGTTCTTATTATTCTTGTCGGACTTTCTATTAGAACACTTTGAATCAAAAAATAAACATGGTCGTTGTAAGTGCCAACTTCAATGAAAATATTATCATGGCGCTTTGAAATTTCAACACATATTTCTTACAAACTAAAATCAACTTCTGGACTAAACACAATTCTTCTA
>JBDNGV010000022.1:0-1993 GCA_041689125.1 Daejeonella sp. | reverse complement strand
ATGAATAGAAAAAAATTTTTAGCATCAGCTTCAGTTCTGGCATTAGCTACTATACCCGGAAGTTCCTTACTTTCTGCAAGCCTTAGAAATCCTTCAAAACCGCTTCCAATCATTGATACACATCAGCATCTTGCTGATATCATTCGGTTTGGAAAAGCTTGGACATCTCCACCGGTTCCCGGCAATTATGATATGAAGGCCTATATGGAAGCCATTCGCAACGTCAACATGGTCAAAGCGGTTTATATGGAAGTGGCAGTACCTGTTTCAAAACGTCATGAAGAAGCACTGTATGCGATTGAGATGTGTAAAGACAAATCCAATCCCACAGTGGCTGCTGTTATTAGTTCAGACCTGATGAGCCCCGATTTTGAATCTTATATCACACAGTTTAAAGGCTCTGAATATATTAAAGGAATCAGGTATGGGTTTAGATCTATTGCAGAGATGAAAGACCCTCAATTGATCAGAAACGTAGAAGTTCTGGGCAGACTGAATTTGAGTTTGGATTTTACTATTTCACCTGCCTGGCTACCCTCAGTTGCTGAGTTGATTAAAAAATGCCCTGGCACTAGGTTCCTGATAAACCATTGCGGGAATGTAGATCCAAGAGCTTTTCTTAATCCTGCAACTATAAGTGGTAAACCCAATCATGATGCCAATGAATGGATAGCTGCTATGAAGACTGTGGCAGAAAACAAAAATGTGGTTTGTAAAATTTCAGGAATTATCTCCGTGAGTTCAGGCTATACTAAATCTGCAGAAACGCTGGCACCGGGGATAAACCATTGCCTTAATATTTTTGGACCAAACCGGGTGATGTTTGCAAGCGACTGGCCCTGGTGTTTGAAGAGCAATTCTCTGGAAGAATGGGTTGTTATACTTAAGGAAATTGTGAAAAACCGACCCCATAAAGAACAAAAGAAATTGTTCCACAATAATGCTATCAAATTCTACAACATATAATCTCCTAAAACACCAGACTATGTCTTTCTTTTCTTCCAAAAAAGTATGCTCAATTTTTTTGATTTGCTATACCTTAATTTTCTGCGGCCTGCTTTCATCCTGTCAGAATGATCTGAAGAATAAAGAATGGGATGTTTATGCAGGCGGAAAAGAACGTCAGGCCTATTCACCACTAAATCAAATTGATACAAACAATGTTAAGGATCTTCAGGTTGCCTGGATTTACCATACCAAGGACATCGATAAATCAGGACAAATACAAACCAATCCATTAATCATTGATGGCGTGTTGTACGGTACCTCCTCTCTATTGAAATTATTTGCTGCTGATGCAGCTAATGGTAAAGAAAAATGGGTCTTTGATCCAACACCAAGTATGCTCGTTGACAATGCCGGAAAACAAAGCTATGGACTGAATGTTTGCCGCGGAATTGCCATTCATAAAGGAAAAAACAATGAAAACAGGATCTTTTATACTGCAGGATCGTCTCTTTATTGCATAAATAGTGCAACAGGAAAACCCGTCAGCAGCTTTGGTAAAGAAGGACGGATTTCGTTATATGACAATCTGGAAATGAATAGGGATATCAGTGATCTGAGAGTAACATCTACTTCAGCTGGCATGATTTATAAGGACCTGATTATCATGGGTAGCAGCCTTTCAGAAGAAGAAGAATCAGCTCCGGGGCATATCAGAGCTTATGATGTTTACACCGGTAAATTAAAATGGCTTTTCAAAACCATCCCGGCACCCGGTGAAAAGGGTTATGAAACTTGGGAAGATCCGGAAGCCTATAAATATGTTGGTAGCGCGAATGCCTGGGGCGGGTTTAGCCTAGATGAAAAAAGAGGAATTTTATATGCATCAACAGGTACTGCAAATGCAGATTACTATGGGGGTAAACGAAAAGGTGATAATCTTTACGGAAACAGTATTTTGGCCCTGAATGCTGAAACCGGAAAATATATTTGGCATTTCCAGGCTATCCACCACGATATATGGGATTGGGATTTCCCAAATGCTCCT
>JBDNGV010000021.1:0-2249 GCA_041689125.1 Daejeonella sp. | reverse complement strand
GCTCCTGTCAGGTACCTTGATATTATGTCTAATGGTAAATTCCGTGATTCAGAAGGCCGTTTGGGAATTAAACCTCCATGGGCGACCTTAAATGCAATTAACCTGAATACAGGGGATTATACATGGTCAATTCCTTTAGGAAATAATCCAGCTTTGCAGGAAAAAGGAGGGCCTGAAACAGGTTCTGAAGGGAATACAGGACCAATTGTAACTGCTGGGGGATTACTGTTTATCGGAGCCAATATGGGCGGGACTGATTTCAGATTCAGAGCTTATGATAAGGATTCTGGAAAATTATTATGGGATACCCCAATTTCAGGTAGTACAACTTCCAATGCATCAACTTATCAGAGTGGTAAAAAACAATTTATAGCCGTATCGGTTGCGGGTGATGTGGAAAACCCCGGAGGGTATGTCATGGTTTTTGCATTGCCTGTTAAAAAGTAGTTTATATCTTGCTGAATTGCCATTCCTGAAAGGGAGTATTTGTTCCATCATTCTTAGTTTTTGATTGAAAATCGATGTAACTAAACATATTCAATGATATTTCCCTTAATTTAAAGGAAAATTATATCAGAAGCCATGAAGAAGATTCTCCGTGAACAGGCAAAAAAGTTTGCTTTCAATTATTTAGATACCCCCTTAATTCAAGTTAAACTAGGTGAAGAATTTGAAATTGAAACCTGGGATGCGGGAATTGGGTTTTTTAAAAGTTCGTCAGATAAGGCTATCCCTGCCAATCGTCCCGGTTTTGACCGTACCCCGCCATTGGTAAACCCTATTGCCGGACCGATATTCATTGAGGGGATCGATCGAGGTGATACTTTGGTGGTTAATATTCATGAAATTGAGGTTGAAAAGACATCCTGGATTGCTGTGGGGCCAAATCGAGGTCCATTGGGCGAATCCTCCCGCTGGAATGAACTATCTGGAGATTACAGTACCATGGTTTTTAATCATAGCCCGGGACCAAGTGGTACAACAGTTGATGGGACACTCCATTTCAATGATAAGATTTCATGGCCAATTACCCCATTTGTGGGTACGTTGGGAGTTGCTCCCGATCGGGATGTGGCAAACAGCTTAGATGGGCAAGGAGACTGGGGTGGAAACTTGGATATTCGTGATTTCAAGCCTGGGAATAACATTTTTCTCCCGGTTTATCATACCGGCGGACTCTTTTATCTGGGCGATGTGCACGCAAGTCAGGGAGATACAGAATTCACCGGAACTGCAGCAGAAACACAGGCAACCGTCCGACTTTCATTTGAAGTAATTAAGGGTAAAAGATCTCCCGGAATCCGAATTGAAACACCAAATTCAATCATTGCGATTCATGCCTTCAGACCACTTGAAGATGCGGTTCATCAGGCAACGGTTTATATGATGGACTGGCTGGTAAGCACTTACGGTTTTACACAGGTAGAGGCGTACTGCTTTGTAAGCACCTGCCCTGATTTCAGGATCAATGTGTATCAAATGTGTAAGATTGGCAAGCTTAATTATGTAGCTGGCGCAGAGGTACCTAAGAAGTATTTGCCAAATATCTGATCGTTCCTTATAATTTTTGAATTTATCGCTATGATTTAAAGAATATAAAATCCCCTGGGTGCAATTAATAAAAACTATGTTTCCCTGCCTGCGGCAGGTAGGTATTTGGTTAAAAAAATAAAAATTGAATTACATCCAAAGGTTAATATAACACTCTAAAGCCAAATGATATCATTGAAAAACATTCAAACAGAAGTCGATACCGGCTTTTTATATCAGGTTCTTGCAGAGAACGAGAAAGATCTTATGTAGCCAAAGTTTTCACCGAAATGAGTGAAATTGAGCATGGCCATGCCTTAGCTTTTCTGAAGAAAAATAATTTGGATGTAACTCATTTACCTCTACCATCAGGACGGGCAAGGGGTTTGAAGTTTATTGGCAAAGTATTCGGATATGATTATATACTTGGCGTGTTACTGGATACCGAAAAGAGGCATCGGTCTGTAGGTGGCAATGCGCTTAGAGCAGCCGTTCTGGGAGGTAATGATGGACTAGTATCGAATTTTAGTCTGGTGATGGGAATAGCCGGAGCAACAAGCGGACAAAGTGAAGTATTGTTAACTGGTCTTGCCGGACTGATGGCCGGCGCACTTTCTATGGCTCTTGGAGAATGGATCTCTATGAAAAGTTCACAAGAGCTGTTTGCAATAGGTGCTATCATACCTGTGATTCCATTTTTCTTCTTAAGCGGATTGAAT
>JBDNGV010000020.1:0-2053 GCA_041689125.1 Daejeonella sp. | reverse complement strand
TGGTGCGGTCATAAATATGGCTATTCTAATTATGATAATGATGATCACAGCAAGAACACCCTTCCATTGGATTTTCTGATGCTGGGAGAATTATTCCAGAATAATCATCATAAAAAACCAAATAATGTGAATTTTGCTTTGAAATGGTACGAATTTGATCCTTCTTATCCGATCATTAAATTAATGCACCATTTGCGTATTATTAGGCTTAGGAAAGTGTAAACGATGTTATTTTTTTTTAAAATAAAGAGTCCCTAAATAGAGGATTTTTTTTTTGTTGATGGAATTTCATGCAATTCAACAAACAATTTATCCTTTTAATCTCAACATTAGCAAGGACGGTTTATTTACATTTTTAATTGAGGTTTTTTTTAATAAGAAAGTCCCCTTTTCTAAGCATGCCTCCATACACTGCCCCAAAGTTTACCGCGGGCGTTTTTGTGAGATAATTTTGTAAACCGACCCAGAATGGGTCGTATGTTTATAGAAACACCATAAAGTCTGGTTTCCGTCCGCCTTCGGCGGACGCATGTATTTAAATTATCATATTCGACCGCCTTCGGGGTCGGGACTTCCTTGTTCGTTATTCTATAAACATTTGACTCTTTCAGAGTCATTTGGCATTGCAAAAATGTTAAAGCTGATTAAGATGTGGGTGATAAGGTAGCTCTATTACCGGAAGAACGCGTCTATTATGCTTAATTTCCATCCCGATCGAATGGCTTCAGCCATGGGGCTGATGGGAAAATTAGGTGCCCAATTCGAGGCAAGAGCGCGAAGATTTCAATAATATTCAATTCAAATATTTTACCTTGATTTAGTGATTCATGAACCCTATTATTCCCGGTGTTTAAATGTGGAAAT
This sequence comes from Daejeonella sp., assembly GCA_041689125.1. GTDB lineage: Bacteria > Bacteroidota > Bacteroidia > Sphingobacteriales > Sphingobacteriaceae > Daejeonella. Next base: position 1,189 of record JBDNGV010000020.1, on the reverse strand, counting down.
CTAAGCAGTTAGTATGCCGATCTAAATTTTAAATTTGCAATTGCACAGGTGTTATTTATAGATAAGGATGGCTGAAATAGATTATAGTGATGATAGTATTCGCTCGCTCGACTGGAAGGAGCATATACGCTTACGTCCGGGGATGTACATTGGGAAACTGGGCGACGGTTCGGCGTACGATGATGGAATTTACGTATTACTCAAAGAAATTCTGGATAACTCGATTGATGAGTTTGTGATGGGCTCCGGCCGGACGATAGAGGTTACAGTAAGTGATAAAAAGGTTTCTATTCGTGATTACGGTCGGGGAATTCCATTAGGAAAAGTGATTGATTGCGTATCTAAGATCAATACCGGGGGTAAGTATGATTCAAAAGCCTTCCAGAAATCGGTTGGTTTGAACGGGGTAGGAACCAAGGCGGTAAATGCACTTTCATCGAATTTTACCGTTCAATCTTATCGTGATGGCCGTACAAAAAAGGCTGAATTTGAGCAGGGCATTCTGGTTAACGACTTACCTGAATCTGAAAGTACTCAGCGAAATGGTACTTCAGTTGTCTTTTATGCGGATGAAAGTATCTTTAGAAACTATCATTATATCCCAGAATTTGTAGAAAGCATGATCTGGAATTATGTTTTCCTTAATTCCGGGCTAACTATCAACTTTAACGGCACCAAGTTTTTCTCAGAAAGAGGCTTATATGACCTTCTTACCAGGAATTCAAAGACAGAAACCCTGCGATATCCAATAATTCACCTCAAAGGTGAAGATATAGAGGTGGCTATGACCCATGGTCAGCAATATGGAGAGGAATATTATTCTTTTGTTAATGGGCAGCATACCACCCAAGGAGGAACCCATCAGGCAGCATTCAGGGAGGCGGTTGTAAAAACTATCCGCGAATATTATAAAAAGGAATTCGATTCCTCGGATGTCAGGGCCTCTATTGTTTCCGCGATTTCGATAAGGGTACAGGAGCCGGTATTTGAATCACAAACCAAAACTAAACTCGGATCCCAGAATATAGCTCCCGATGGGCCTTCGGTACGGACATTCATCAATGATTTTATTAAGAAGGAACTAGATGATTACCTACATAAGCATCCTGCCGATGCGGATGCACTGCTGAAACGTATTCTTCAATCAGAACGTGAGCGAAAAGATATTGCCGGCATTAAAAAATTGGCC
>JBDNGV010000019.1:0-21218 GCA_041689125.1 Daejeonella sp. | reverse complement strand
AGGAGATTCCGGCGCGGAGGCCGGAATCGGAGTACTCACTTTCCGTAGTTTAAGCGCACTTTCCGTAGTTTAAGCGCACTATCCGTAGAGTTCAGCGTAGCGTCTCTATGGATTCTCAAATGAAAAAGAGTCTTCAGACTCGCTGTAGTTTAATTTACACACTGTCCGTAGAGTTTCCAGCGAATACCAAAATTGATTTTATAGTACAACAGATATTAGCTGTTGTACAGGTTAAGTGCAGCGTCTCTATAGAATATTCAATGCAATCCCGTAAATACGGGACAGACTCGTTTACAAAAAATACCCTTAATTGTCTGCTTAGACCGTTCACTTGAAAGAATCGGAATTGTGAAAGGTGAAATTCCAGTTTGATGTGCACTTTCTGGCAAGATTCTGGCGCACTTTTCACCAAAAAGGGGCTCTACGCCCCCAATTCTTAGTTCTGTGGAGAATATCGGATTCGAACCGATCACCTCTTCACTGCCAGCGAAGCGCTCTAGCCAAATGAGCTAATCCCCCAATTTGAAGTATTCCAATGAAATGGCTCTCCGGCTACAATTATCAGCATTTTAAATGAATTTTCAAACTTGCATCATGAAACTTTCGTTTTCTTTATTAGCACTATGCCTGAAATTCAGATTAGTAATTGCAAAATTCTTAGGTTATGAATGATTATGGATTATTTACAATTAAAAATTATTAAATAAAGTATTTCTTATAATTTTTATTAATCAGATTTCATGATAAAATCAGTTCCCTTTATAATGATTTTCTCTTTGTTCAGGTTCATTATCCATTGAAGGTCCCTGTTTAATGGCTTTCCAATCAATTTTATAATTGTATTTTTCCATTGCCTTGTCCCAATCAAAAATGATTTTACTTGGAAACTCAAATTCATATGGCGTATAATCAGGCTTTGAACTGAAAAAATCATCCAATAAACTGGCAGATATGTCGTATTGATTAACATAAGGCACACCTAAAATATTATAGATAACTTTTAATATTGAACCGAAATTTGCGTGGGTTTTTGAAACATAATTTCTTTTAACATAGGGGCCTGCCATCATCAAAATACTTCTGTGTGCATCAACATGATCAACACCACCCTGAGGATCATCTTCGGTCACAATAACCAACATATTTTTCCAATAGGGTGTCTTACTTAAAAAGTTTAAAGTACGGCCTAATGCCAAATCATTGTCAGCCATAAATGATTGTGAATAGGGATACCCGTCTTCCGGCCTGATGCCTGCTCCATGATCATTCGGAAGCATCATCGTGATTAGTTGCGGTAAGGTATCTTTACCGTTTAACCACATTTTTGAAAATTCCTCTTCAAATTGCTTTACCCTGAATTGATCTGGAATATTCGTATTGTATCCTGCAAAATTATGAGATGTTTTACTCCATAATGCTTTTTGCATAGGTACCATTACGATATGGGCGGCTCCTGTTAAAGTGTCTGTTGCATTTTCCCTGACATGAGCAGTTTCATTTGCCTGGCCAAAATTGTAATAGGAAATATTTTTACGTTCCAATGCTTCCCATAGGCCTCCAATTTCTGCATAATCCTCAGGATCCATACTACCGGTTGAACCGGGAAATCTTCTACCTGGTGCTGATGAGAATAATTTTGCAGTCTTACTCACACTTGAATTGGTCTCTACCCATTCATTTGGGATTACACCTAACATCCAGTGATGGCCATGAATTGAAGCATCGCTGTCGCAATAAAAATTGTCTCCTACTGCAAACTGGCTGGCAATTTTTATATGATTCGGACTAATATTTAACTCCTTAAATTCACCATTATTAAGTTTCACTTTCACATTATTGCCATATCTCGCTAAACTTGTATCTCCTTTTACATTTTTAACCTGACTTAATACTTCATCAAATGTTCGATTTTCTTTCGTAATAAAAACGATGTGCTTTATAGGAGAATCAGAGCTTCCAGGTAATACTGGCAGGGGACTTGTTTCTTTGGCATTTAATGATATGTAAGTATTGCCTATAACTTCTTTAGTATAGCTTGCTAATTCTTTTTCATTTGGCATTTTAACCTTTTGAAAAGTCCCTAGCTGGATATCGCCAATATAAGTTCCCTGAGGGGGTTTAATAAAATTTTTTCCACCATTTGGCCCCGCCCCGAACCCTCTGCAAGAAATGATATATAATTCTGATTCAGTAGATGATAATTGCACTCTTGCCGGCCCCCAACCCGTTGGAATCAGTCCTTTAGTTATTCCACTTTGAACATCAATTACTGCAATAGCATTAAATCCAAGAAGTGCTGCATAAAGAGTTTTTTGATCTTTACTCAAGCTTAATCCAAAAGGAAGCAATCCCCGATATTTATCTAGATTTTTATCAACCTTGATGGGAATATGTTTGATTATTTCTCCTTTTTTATAATCAATAACAGAAATATTATCATTCGTTGCATTGCTTACATAAGCATAATTTTTACCCATTACAATGGAGTTAGGGCTTGAGCCGCCAACCACTTCAGCATCATCTATCCATTCCCCTAAAAGATATCCTGTTTTAAGCTTTTTGATAGTTTTATTAGTTTTTAAGTCAATAATAAATACACTCATTGATTCTGTTGAATTAGGATCGCCAAGGCCGGGAATTTTTTTTCCATCGATAACAGTTCCCTCGATAGACTCTTTTGTATTGTTAGGATAAGGATGCCAGTTAATCATTTGTTGATTGATATTTTTAGGCCTTGTTCCTTCAACCAGAGGATAGGAATACATTCCCACATTTGCCACTAAAACTGTTTTATAATCCGGAGAAATAGCTAATCCAAAAGGCTGCCTGCCGGTTGGAATAGATGCTGTAACTTTTTTACTGTTAATGTCTATTCTTACTAATCTGAAATTGCCTCTGTCTAATACAATTAATTCATTTTTATCAGGATTAAATATCAAGTCGCTAGTGAAGCTATCTTCAAATGTGTTGTTGCCAAATTTTCCATCTAAATCAATTTTATCTATAAGTTTAAAATTTTTATAATCATAAATTATAATAGTTCCTTCATCCCCTCCACTTAGATATACATAATTCAATACCGGATGAAAGGCTAAACCTAGAAATGAACCTTTTTTTAACGGAGTCTCATATTTTTTTTCATAATCAGGGATTCGGGTTGCATGCATATTTCCCAATGAAATAATACTGATTACCCCATTATGCAAAGAAATAGCTGTTTTCCCGTCGGGAGAAACATTTAATCCAAAAGGGTCATGTGTAATTTGAATGGTTTCTCCTACAGGACTCACATATCTACCGCTAGGTAATACGGATTTTCCGGTAAGATTAATACCTGCATATTCTCTGTAGCCGGGTACCGAAAGATATTTATTTGTTTTTTCCTGAGATTTCAAACCTGAAATGCAATTTATTTGAACCAGAAAGGCAATCAAAAGATTTAGTTTGTAATTTTTCATTTGCTTAAATTTTTCTACATAGATAGCCCTCTAAATTTAATTAGAGATATCTCAACTGTTAAGCAATTGTGAACAATTATACTTTCGTTTACATAACCTCAGAGAAAGTAAATAAATAGTTAAGAGACAATTATCAATTCATTAAATAAATAATTTTTTAATAATTATTAATCAGCTTTTCAGGGTTAAATCTTTACATAAATAAAATTGTCTATTAACACCGAGTTTATTTTGCAGGAGAATATTTGGATAAAATTAAATCTTAAAATAAACAGTGATTATGAAACAGAATGCTACAATGTTTTTCAAAAAATTTATTTTTCTGACATTGATTTTAGTTTTTAGTGCTTTTTTTAATGCTTTCGCACAAAATCAACTAAAAGGGACAGTTAGAGATTCAAACAACCAGGGCTTACCTGGCGTAAGTGTAAAGATTAAGGGTACTACAACGGGTGCAGTAACTAGTATGGACGGCGCATTCAGTATTCTCTCCCAATCGAATCAGGGAACTTTAGTTTTTACTTACATCGGCTTTCTAACTCAGGAAGTTGTGATAGATAGCAGAGTAAATTATGTAATTACCTTAATTGAAGATGCGACATCTTTAAACGAAGTAGTTGTAACAGCTTTAGGTATTAAAAAGGATGCTAGACGTTTGGGCGTAGCTATACAAACGGTCGATGGATCTACTTTGGTTAAAGCAAGAGAACCAAATGCTATTAACGCCTTAGTTGGAAAAGTGGCAGGTCTAACTATCGGAGCCCAACCTGAGTTGTTAAGAAGGCCAAACATTGCACTTAGAGGAAACAGAGATGTCTTATTTGTGGTGGATGGTGTGCCGGTTAATTCAGATACATGGAACATTAGTGCTGATGATGTAGAAACATACTCAGTTTTAAAAGGAGCTTCAGCAGCGGCGCTTTATGGTTTTAGAGGAAAAAACGGCGCCATTATGATCACAACTAAAAAGGGATCAAAAGATAAAAGAGGTTATCAGATTGACTTTAATTCATCAAATATGATGGATAATGGCTTTTACGCAATTCCCTTAACTCAAGATGAATATGGGCCTGGCGATCACGGTAAATATGCATTTGGAGATGGCCGTGGTGGAGGATTAAATGATGGTGACTATGATGGAGGTTGGGGTCCTAAATTTAATGGCCAATTAATTCCTCAATACGACTCACCGGTAGATCCGGTTACAGGTGTAAGACAAGGTACACCATGGGTTGCCAGAGGAAAAGATAATCTAAAAAGATTCTTGGATCCGGGTTTTTTGTCAACAAATAATATATCTATTGCCTCAAGCGGTGAGAAGTATAACTTGAGATTTTCCGGTTCGCATATCTATCAAAAGGGAATTGTTCCGAACACTAAATTAAACATGACCAACTTTAATATCTCTTCAGATTATTCCTTTTCTGAAAAATTAAAGTTTGAAAGCAGGTTACAATATAACCGTCAATACACTCCAAATTTTCCGGATGTAAATTATGGACCAAATTCTATTATTTATAACATGACTTTATGGGCCGGAGCTGATTGGAATGTTGATGATATGAGAAATTATTGGCAACCTGGTAAAGAAGGTATTCAACAGATCTATGCTGAATACCAACGATACAATAACCCTTACTTTATGAGCTATGAATGGTTAAGAGGACACTATAAGTCGGATGTTATTGGGCAATTGGCAATGACTTATAAATTCACCCCATTCTTAGATTTAATGGCTCGTACTCAAATAACTACTTGGGATTTAACGAGAACCGAAAAAATGCCTTTTAGTGCAGGATCTTATGGAAGAGATGAGAGAAGAGGAGATTACAGAGAAGACAGACGGAATTTATTTGAGAATAACACGGATCTTTTAGTTCGATTTGATAAGGATCTGGTTAAAGATTTAAATTCAAAAGTCTGGGTCGGCGCCAATATCCGGTCATTTAATTATAATTCTCAATTTGGTACGACTGATTATTTGAACGTACCGGGATTATACAATTTCTCAAATTCGGCAAACCCTGTAAAGAATTATAATTTTAATGCAGATATGAGAGTGCTTTCTGCTTATTATTCTGCAGATTTTACTTACAAAGATTGGCTTACAGTTTCTGCAACAGGTAGGGTGGATAAATTGTCAACCTTGCCAAAAGGAAATAATACATTTTTCTACCCTTCAGTTGCATTATCAACAGTAGTTTCTGATTATTTGAAATTACCTAGCCTGATTTCCTTTTTTAAATTAAGAGGTTCATTTGCTAATGTAAAAGATGGATTAACTCAATCAACTATCGGAACAACTCCGGCTGACAGTTTTCCTATAGGTTATGGTGAACAATATGCTTCACCGTATGATGGTCCTACCTACCAAAACTCTGCATTTTATAGTACACCTTTTACCTATAATAATACGCCTGCAGCGAGATATACGAATGTTTTGAATAATCCTGAATTACAACCGAGTACTACATCGCAGTTTGAATTTGGTGGTGATCTAAGAGTTTTAAGAAATAGAATTGGGGTAGATTTCACCTATTTTAAATCAGATGAAGGTCCGCGTATTTTCAATCTACCGGTTTCAACAACAACTGGATATTCATCAGCATTGGTAAATGGAATTGAGACTCAGAAAACTGGTGTGGAAATTGCATTGAACGCATCTCCATTTAGGAGTCAAAATGGATTTTCTTGGGATGTGAATGTTAATTATTCCACTTTCAAGGAAACATTAAGTGCAATATACCCTGGCGTTGAAAACTTAAATAGATTTTTCAAAGTAGGAGATCGTATGGATAAATACTATGGCAGAGCATTTGTGAGAAATCCTGAGGGACAAATTATAAATGATGCATCAGGGCGTCCAATCTATAATCCCGTAGCTCAGTACTTAGGTAATATTAATCCTGATTTTGTGCTGGGTTTAAATAACAGACTTTCTTACAAAAACATCTCAATGAGTTTCCAATTTGATGGAAGATTTGGTGGTGTTATTTCTAACTATGTTCAACAGCAAACTTATAGAGGTGGTCGTCACATTGGAACAGTTGAAGGTGAAATGGGTGTAGCCAGATTTCAGGATTTTCTTGGCGTTAAGGCCTATGTTGGACAAGGTGTTCAAGTGGCTAACGCTACAGCCATTAAGTACGATATTGATGGCAAGGTTACTAATTTCTCTGAATTGACATACAAACAGAATGATACCAAACAATTTGTTCAGGATTGGGTCAGCCGTTATTATAATTCAAATGAAGGAAACCTAATGGATCGAACTTTTGGAATGTTAAGAGAAGTTGTTGTAGGATACAATTTGCCTACAAAATGGTTCAATAATAAAGTTCAAGCATTTAGTGTATCAATGGTTGGTAGAAATCTGTTGTATTTCGCTGAAAAGAAAGATATTGACTTAAATCAATACATAGGTGATGGTGGCTCTAGCATGCAAACACCGTCTACCAGAAGATATGGTCTGAACCTTAACGTTACTTTCTAAAAATTTTTAAATAAAATCATCATGAAAAATTTGAGATATATTTTAGTACTCCTTCTCTCTATCTCCTTTATGGGGTGTGAGAAGTCATTTGAAGAATTGGAAGTGGATTCAAACAGGCCCGTAAGCGTACCTGCCTCTCTGGTACTTCAGTCTGTTCAGTTTGATATGTATAACAATACCGGTCGTGCCTTTGGTCCAGAAATGAGGTGGAACCAGTATTATTGCTCCAATTATAACTATTATGCTACCAATGAATACACATGGTCAGAAATGCCAAACCACTTTTTCACTTTAAAAAATATTGTTAAAATGGAAGAGGAAGCGAAAAGGGCCGGGGCAGATGCAGTTAATCCATACTCAGCTGTGGCGAAATTTTACAAGGCTTTTTTCTATGATCAAATGTCTAAGCGTGTTGGAGATTTGCCATTGGCAGAGGGCTTATTGGGTATATCAAATCTTAGTCCTAAGTATGACTCTCAAAAGCAGATTTATATCCAGATATTAAAATGGTTAGAAGAATCAAATGCAGATTTAGCTTCATTAATTACCAAAGGAAATCAAACTTTGACAGGTGATATCTATTTTGGTGGAGATTTAAAACGTTGGCAAAAGGCTGTAAATGCTTTTCAGTTGAGAATCTTGGTGCAATTAAGTAAAAAGGAATCAGATAATGATCTTGCGATCAAGACTAAATTTGCGGCAATTGTAAGCAATCCTTCTAAATATCCCTTAATGAGTAGTTTAAGTGAAAGCCTTCAGTTTACATCAAATCTATTCAATAAATACCCATCCAACCCTGATAATTTTGGTTTTGATGCAACCCGCCAAAATATGTCGAGAGCTTATGTTGAAAGGTTAACCGAAAGGAATGACCCGAGGGTTATGGTTACTTGTGAGCCTGCAGGTTCTGCACTTAAAGCCGGAAAATTGCCTTCTGATTTTACAAGTTATGTCGGTGCGAGTTCAGCAGAAGATTTAGCAGACATGTCGTCAAAAGCTGGAACATCTAATGGTGCGGATTTTGCTCCTGGGCAATATTCTTTTCAAAACAGAAAAAGATATTATAGTAATTATGTAGGTGAACCTACCTTTTTAGTTGGATATCCTGAAATGTGTTTCAATATCGCTGAAGGTTATAATAGGAATTGGGCAACTGGTAGTGCTGCTCAATGGTATGAAACTGGTATTAAATCATCTATGGACTTCTATGGCATTAAAAACGGATCTAATACGATGACCTATTCCAGAAATGGAAGTAAAGATGCTGTTGATTTAAGAACATTCAATATAAATTTTGATGTCACTAATTACTTGGCACAATTAAATGTAGTGTATGTACCTGGTACTGCAGGTCTTGAGAAAATTATTACCCAGAAATATCTTGCATTCTTTATGAATTCAGGTATGGAAGCCTATTTTGACTGGAGAAGAACTGGTTATCCTGCTTTTTATTCAGGTGTTGGCAACGGTAATTCGAACAGGATTGCGTTGAGATGGCTTTACCCTGCTACAGAACGTGCAAGTAATTTAACAAATTATAAAGCAGCAATTGATGCTCAATTTGCCGGTAAAGATGATATCAATGATCAGATTTGGTTGTTGAAATAATCATTCTCGGTATAGGATAAAAAAAGAGGTTGTCTCAATATTTAACTCGAGACAACCTCTTTTTTATGTTCATACTATTTTAACATCTGCTTAATAAGGGTTTTGTTATTTAGCTATGTGGTGGTAGTGCTTATGTTGTGAATTATATCCATAATACTTTAGCTAATTTTTACTGCCCCCCTCTCAATTTCAATTTAGGAATTGAAATAAATATTAATCTCTATCAATGAATAAATCTATTTATGTAAAGTTTGAGTTTCCGGGTAAGGAATTAGAATTAATTGAAGAGGAATTGCCAGAATTAAAGGAAGGTGAAATTTTAGTAAAAAATACTTATACAACACTATGTAGGAGTGATTTGCACACTTATAAAGGCTTAAGAAAAGAAAAGTGTCCAACTATTCTTGGCCATGAAATAACAGGATACATTGTGAGTTTTGGAAAAGAAAGCGAGAAATTTGATCTCAGAGGCAAAAAACTTAAAATAAGAGATCGCATTACATGGGCAATTTATGCCAGCGATCCTGAAGATCAGAATTCAAAAAGAGGATTGCCTCAAAAAGCCAAAAATGTTTTTAAGTATGGGCATGAGCAAATAACTAAAAACAATAATTTTCATGGGGGCTTATCCCAATTTACAATCATCAGAAAGAATACCCCGATTGTGTGTCTAAAGGATATTGTACCTGACCAGATAGCTGCCCTGATTAACTGTTCAGCAGCGACGATAGCTGCTGCGATTCGTTTAGCCGGTGATTTAAGAAATAAGCATGTTTTAATCAGTGGGGCAGGCATGTTAGGTGTTTTTGGTTGTGCTATGGCATCAAAATTAGGAGCTTCAACGGTTACAGCGCTCGATATTGATGTTAAGAGGCTCGAAATAGCAAAATCATTCGGTGCACAGGAGACTGTACAATCTGTTAATGATTTTAACAGAAAGTTTGATGTAATTATCGAAACCAGTGGTTTTCCTGAAGTGATATCCGGTACACTTTTGCAAATGGAGATTGGAGGAACAGTGGTTTGGTTAGGTGCAGTTTTTCCACAAGATGACCTTAAGATTAATGCCGAATTCATAGTCAGAAATTTAATTACCATCAAAGGCTTGCATAATTATAATGAGTTTGATTTGGTAGCTGCGGTTGAATTTATTGAACAAAATATTGAACAATTTGATTTCGGAAAGCTTGTAAATGGAGGCTATGGTTTATCTACCGTAAATGAAGCATTTGAGTTTGCAATAAATGAAAACCCCTTTCGGGTAGGTATTACAATTCATTAGGATTTTCAGTTTTATTAATTTCAAATGATTCTATCCGACAGAAAAATAAGTAAGAGTGATTTAAGATTTATTCTGACTGCATCTTTTGCAGCATTCACAACTTATTTGAGCATGTATGCCTTCCGAAAACCATTTATTGCGGCTACATTTGATAATCTGCAGGCTTTTGGAATAGACTATAAAATTTTATTGATTATAAGTCAGCTAGCTGGATATACCCTTTCAAAATATATTGGTATTAAATTTATTGCTGAATTAAAACCGGAGAACAGAACTAAAACATTGGCTTATTTAATGGCTTTTGCTTGGTTTTCTTTATTCCTTTTCGCTATCACTCCTTATCCCTATAATTTCCCCTTAATGTTTTTTAATGGATTTCCTCTTGGAATGATCTGGGGTGTAGTGTTTAGTTATCTTGAAGGCAGAAAGTTTACAGAAGTTTTAGGGGCAGTAATGGCCTCCAGTTTTATTGTCTCATCCGGATTGGTAAAGGGGGTAGGCAGATATTTGATTGATCAATTTGGAGTTCTAGAAATGTGGATGCCCTTTGTTACAGGTATGATTTTTCTCCCTGTGCTATATTTAGGAATTAAATTATTGCACAACTTACCTCCCCCAAGTAAGGAAGATATAGAATTAAGGACAGAGCGGGTTCCTATGAATCAGGCTGAACGAAGAAAGTTTTTCAAGTATTTCGCTCCCGGTATTATTTTTTCAGTACTCATTTATGTTGGTCTTACTGTTTTCAGAGATTTAAGAGATAACTTTGCTGTTGAATTCTGGAATGGGTATGGATTTTCAAATACTCCTGCTCTCCTTGTTTTTTCAGAAATACCTATAGCAATTCTCGTATTAATTGTTATTGGATTAATGATCTTTATTAAAGACAATAAAACTGCTTTTTTTGTAAATATTTTCGTCAATTTATTTAGTGGAATCTTCTTACTAGTTATTACCTTATTGTTATTTTTCGATCGATTTGATCCGCTTTCTTGGATGATTTTGGCTGGATTTGCCATGTACTTGCCCTACATAATTTTTCATACCGTATATTTTGAACGTTGGATAGCTTATTTCAAAATCAAAAGTAATATTGGTTTTTTAATGTATCTCTCTGATACCGCCGGATATCTTGGAAGTACCTGTATTTTGTTGTTTAAAAATTTCAATTCCTACCAAATTAGTTGGGTTGATTTTTTCAAAATAAGTGGATTAATTACAGCAGTACTAATCATTGTCTTATCTCTATTGACTTATTTTTATTTTGATAAGAAACATTTAGAGATTCAAAATAAATAAAACAAAATGGATAATAAATCAGCAATAGTAGTCGGTGCCGGTATCTTAGGAATGGCCACTGCAAGAGCATTAGCAATCAGGGGCTTTCGTGTTAAGGTAATTGAAAGATCTCAATTCTCAATTGGTGCTTCCATTAGAAATTTTGGCATGTTATGGCCAATCGGACAACCTGATGGACATTTATATGATCGGGCGATCCGTTCCAGAGAAATATGGAAGGAATATTTGAATGCAAGTTCAATTCCCTATAATCCATGCGGAAGTTTGCATTTAGCTTATTGTAAGGAAGAATGGGATGTACTAGAGGACTTATCCAATCTATTTGGATCAAAAGGCAGGCCTGTAAATCTGCTTACACCAATTAAAATAGCCCAAAAATTTAATGGAATAAATCAGGCTAATTTAATTGGAGGTTTATTTAGTGAGGATGAAATGATCATTAACCCCCGAGAAGGCATTCATAATCTACCGGCATATTTATCAACGAAATACGGAGTTGAGTTTGTTTGGGGTACTGCTATTTCTAAAGTACAAACAGGTTCAGTTTTTTCAGGCTCATCAAGATTTGATTCGGATTTGATATTCATTTCTTCCGGAGCAGATTTTGAGGTATTATATCCCGAGTTTTTTAAACAACAGGATATAACCAAGTGCAAATTACAGATGATGCGTTTTGTTTCTGATGAGCCTGATTATAAACTTGGAACTTCTATTTGCGGAGGTTTGTCATTATTACATTATAAAAGTTTTACAGCTTCAAAATCATTAGAAACGCTGAAAGCAAAAATTGAGGCTGAATTACCTGAGTATATTAAATTGGGGATTCATGTAATGGTGTCTCAAAACATGCAGGGAGAATTAACAGTTGGTGATTCTCATGAATACGGATTAGATTTTGAACCATTTGATAAAAATTATATCAATGAACTAATACTAGCCTATTTAAAAAAGTTAGTTCATATTGATCGATGGAAATTAATGGAAACCTGGAATGGTATTTATCCTAAAATGACGAATGGAGCAACAGATTTACATGTAGAAGTAGAGAGAGGTGTACATATTCTAAATGGGATTGGAGGAAATGGCATGACCTTATCTTTCGGTTTTGCAGAAGAAATAATTAATAAAATCTAAAAAATTAAAACCTTTATGTTAAGTCCTATTACAAATCAAATCGTACAATTATTTGAATTGAATGGAAATTCAATGTACGGTGGCGAAGCAGTCACTCAATTGGAGCATGCTTTGCAGACAGCTAATCTTGCAAGGCAAGAAGGTGCAACAGATAGCCTGATCACGGCTTCTTTATTACATGATATCGGACACCTGCTGCACGATTTGCCTGAAATGTCAAGTGAGGATGGAATTGATGATATACATGAAGAGTTAGCTTCAGTGTTTTTAAAGAATCATTTTATTGATGCGGTAGTTGAGCCTGTAAAATTACACGTCCAGGCAAAGCGTTATTTGTGTGCAATTGAATCCGGATATTATGAATCTTTATCTCATCCTTCAAAAACAAGTCTTGCTATTCAAGGAGGAGTTATGAATGACACAGAGATTGGAGAATTCGAAAATAATCCTTTTTATAAAGACGCTGTTTCTTTAAGGAAATGGGATGATATGGCCAAGGATCCTGATTTGCGCGGCCCTGATTTGCATGAATTTATATCTTCCATTGAGTCTTCATTAATTAAATAATATGAGCGTACAATTAGTTGTATTTGATATGGCAGGGACTACTGTCGATGAGGATAATGTTGTCTATAAAACCCTGCAAGAAGCATTGGTTTCCCATTCCTACATTGTTACCCTGGATCAGGTTTTGCAATATGGTGCAGGTAAAGAGAAGCTTCAGGCGATTATTGATATCTTAAACGGTACAGGAAGTGAAGCGAGTTCTGAAACTATCGATTTGATATTCTCTTATTTTAATAAACAATTAGCCCTGAATTACGAAACCTTTGATGTAAAGCCACTTCCTGATGTTGAAAGAGTTTTCAAAGAATTACGAAACAGAAATATCAAAGTTGCTTTAAATACCGGATACAACCGGATGACAGCTGAGTTTTTGATTAAAAAACTGGGATGGGATAAATCAAATCAATTCGATTTATTGGTTACCGCCTCTGATGTTAATCGTAACAGACCTCAACCCGACATGATTTTATTGGCTATGTCTGATTTGGGCATTGCTAATCCTGAAATGGTCATTAAAGTGGGTGACTCTTCAGTGGATATTCAAGAGGGTCGAAATGCCGGATGTATTTTAAATATCGGAATTACAACAGGTGCTCATTCCAGAGAACAGTTAAGAGAGGCTGATCCGGATTATATAATAGATAATTTATATGAGCTAATTGGAATTATTGATCATATTAATTAATTCATAATAAATTAATATGCACTAAAATTGATTTAGCTTAATGTCAAAATTTATTACTTGTAAATAGTTGATTTTCATACAAGTAGTATATTATGTTATTGTTCAGAAATCTGCATCCTGATTTAGCACAATCTGATTTTTCTTCAAAATAAAACATTCCCCTATTATTGGCTTAATATTCAGAATCTACTTTTGACGATAAATTATTTATCCACCTAAAGTTCAAATTCTGATTTATGAAAAGACAATACCTGATCTTTTTTAGTAAAATTCTGATTTTATTAATTACTTTTTCTTTCCTTGACTTTCATGGCAAAGTATTTGCCCAAACTCAAATATCCGGTAAAGTAAAAGATGTAAAAAATGAACCCATTCCGGGGGTTAGTGTACGTTTGAAAGGCACAACAAATGGTGCTACTACCGATGTTAATGGAGATTTTAAGTTGACTATTACTCTCAATCAGGGTATTCTGGTTTTTTCTTCAATTGGTTTCACTACTATTGAAATGCCTTTGGATAGTAGAAAAGAGTATGCCGTTACGCTCACTGAAGATAATAAGTTTCTGAACGAGGTAGTTGTTACTGCTTTGGGTATTAAAAGAGAAGAAAAATCACTTGGTTTTGCTGCACAGACAATTACTGCCGATGCGGTTGTTGACGCCAAAACAAATAATTGGATAAATTCACTTTCAGGAAAGGTTGCTGGATTAAATATTCAGGGAACAGGTGCCGGTCCAATGGGCTCGTCAAGAATCACGCTTAGAGGTGAATCATCACTAAATCTTGATAACAACCAAGCCTTGATTGTTGTAGATGGAGTACCTATTAGTAGTAGGATAACCGGAACTGGATTTAATTCTCACCTTTCTCAGGATAGTCCGGTAGATTATGGATCAGGTGTTTCAGATATTAATCCTGATGATATAGAAACTGTAACAGTGTTGAAAGGACCGGGTGCGACAGCATTATACGGTAGTCGTGCAGCTGGTGGGGTAATTATTATAACTACGAAGAGTGGTGAACGAAAAGGCAATGGAATAGGTGTTACCTTTAATTCCAATTTTAACATTGAGCAGGTAAATCGTTGGCCTGATTACCAGTTTGAATACGGCGAAGGTAGAACAAGTGCCTATTATTCCTATTTAGACAGTCCGGATGGAATAAATACCAGCACCACGGTGGCAGCAGGAAGAGCCTGGGGGCCTAAATTTGCCGGACAGAGTTATTATCAATTTGATCCAAATACTCCCAACAATAAACCTACACAAAAAACACCTTGGGTGGCTCATGACGACTATATTTCCGGATATTTCCGTACTGGTAACACCTTGTCAAATAATTTGTCAATTGAAGGTGGTTCTGAAAAAAGTTCAGCTAGGCTTTCCATTACTCAATTAAAGAACGAATGGATTATACCGAATACCGGCTTCGAAAGATTGAACGCAGCTTTATCCTTCAATCAAAAAGTTTCTGAGAAATTAAAAATTACCGGTAGAGCAAATTATTCAAATAAAAAGAGTGATAACCTGCCATTGGCAGGATACAATAATCAGACGCTAATGTATTTTCTGATTATAGGTACAACTCCCAACGTTAGGCCTGAATGGTTTAAACCTTACTGGCAGCCGGGTTTAGAAAATGTTGTTCAAAGAAATCCATATAATCCCGGCCCAGACAATCCATATTTGGGAATGTACGAAATGCTGAACAAAATGAATAAAAATGGATTAATTGGGAATGTTTCTGCCGCTTATGAGATTTCTAAAAAGTTTGATCTATTGCTTAGAACCGGAATCGATATGTCTAATGAATTTCGTTCGCAACAAAGGCCTTTTAGCATGACTAGATATTCTCGAGGAATGTATCGCGAACAAAATGTGTTCGCCTATGAATCAAACACAGATCTTTTGCTTTCGTTTAAAGACAGACTTGCACCAAAAATTTCTATCAGTGCGAGCGCCGGTGCAAATACAATGATTCAACAGTATGATTTCGCAGGGGTATATGCAGATCAGTTAGCTCAACCGGGTGTTTACCAAATTTCTAATAGTTTAGATCAGGCAGTAGTTGATCCATCCAGAACTAAGAAGGCAATAAATAGTGTATACGGAAGTACTCAGATTGCTTATGATGATAAAATATTTTTGGATCTGACAGGAAGAAATGACTGGTCAAGTACCCTTCCCTTTAAGAACAATTCATTCTTTTATCCTTCAGTAAGTTCAAGCTTTATTTTGGATGAGATCTTTAAATTACCCAAGGTAATTACCTTTTCTAAATTCAGGGCTTCTTGGGCTCAAGTAGGTAATGATACCAGACCTTATCAGACCGCAAGGTATTATGACCGTATTTATGGCAATTCATTCACAAACCCTAATCAATTGTTTAACGCAGAGTTAAAACCGGAAATAACGGCAAGTTATGAGTTTGGTTTAGATATGCGTTTTTTAAACAATAGAATAGGATTTGATGTTGCATATTATAATAATAATAGTCGTAACCAGATTTTATCTATTCCATTAGATCCAGTTACAGGTTTTTCTACCGCCTTAATCAACGCGGGTTTGATTAACAGTAAAGGTTGGGAAGTTCAGTTAAACGGAAAACCGATTGTAAAGGATAAATTCTCTTGGAATACGACTTTACTGTGGAATAGAAATCGCAGCTACGTTAAGGAATTGGCAGAAGGATTAACTAATCAAATTATATATCAACATAATTCCAATGTAATTATTGAAGCTCGTGTTGGTGGATTAATGGGAGATATGTATGGAAGAGGTTTTCAGCGTTCTCCAGATGGTCAGATTATATACAACTCTGCAAATGGTTTGCCAGCTCCACTGGACCAGGTTGCTCGTAAAATGGGTAACGCTTTTGCTGATTGGAGAGGTAGTTTAATGAATGAATTCAGGTATAAAAATATAAATCTGAGCATTTTAATGGATGGACAGTATGGAGGAGAAATGTATTCTCAAACCAGCCATAAAAATAATACCCTTGGAAAAACTAGAGTAACTCTTCCCGGTCGTGATGGTGGAATTGTTGGTGATGGGGTCGTAAAATTAGCAGATGGTTCATTTGTCCCAAATACAAAAGTTGCAGCAGCAAGTGCCTACTATGATAACTACTATACTATCAGCAATGCAGAAACCAATATTTTCGACGCATCCTTTTTAAAGATTCGAGAAGTAAGGTTAGAGTTTGGACTTCCTGCTAATTTGCTTAAAAAATTAGGCGTTCAAAAAACATCCATTGCGATCTGGGGCAGAGACCTATTCAATTTTACCAAATTCCCGGGTTTTGATCCGGAGGGTGGTAATTTGAATAACGGGACTTTAACGCCGGGAGTAGAATTAACCCAATTTCCATCTAATCGATTAATGGGTACCAACCTAACGTTTAAGTTTTAATCTCAATTTGATTTATAAAATTCAACAGACATGAAATTTTCAACTAAAATACTTTCCTTAATACTTTTTGTATTTACCTTTTTGTTCTCTTGTACTGACAATTTCGAGGAATTAAATATTGATCCTAATCGACCTAAAGATGTAAACCCCGGAATCTTATTAGGCCAAATGCAATATAGAATTGTAAATAGTTCTATTCAAGCTTCCCGTAGTTTTACCCATGAATTAATGCAGGTTGATGCTCCCAGATCCAGTCCGGGTGGACAAGGTTTACATCGTTATGTAGTTCAACCTGGGGAGGCGGTTTGGTCTAGTTTTTATGATCGCTTAACAGATGTGGAAGATATGTATAAGATTTCAGATCAATTAAAAGAGAACAATTACAAAGCGATTGCTTTGGTTTATAAAAGCTGGGCTTATTCCATTTTAACTGATTTGTATGGAGATATTCCTTATTCACAGGCAACTAAGGCATCCGAAGGTAATTTTTCGCCAGCCTTTGATAAGCAAAAAGATATCTATATCCAAATTTTAAAGGATCTGGAAACTGCAAATAGCTTATTTGATGATACTAAAGCCCTGACGTATGGTGGTGATTTGGTTTACAATGCGAATGTATTGTCGGGTAGTAAAAATATTGGAATTCAAAAATGGAAGAAATTTACCAACTCACTTAGATTGAGATTATTGCTTAGAATTTCCAAGCGAGATGGTGAAATAAATGTCAACCAACAAATTAATTCAATTTTAGCAAATCCTACTACAAATCCCGTATTCGCTGCCAATGCAGATGAAGCAATTTTCAGATACCCGGGAACATTTCCATATTTTAATCCCTACTTTAATGCACGTACTTTAGGATGGAGAGATGGAACTTATTTCACTAAGTTTTTTCTTAATCACATGAATGCTGTAAGCGATCCAAGAAGAGCAATTTGGTCAACACCTGTTACGGTTAATGGGCTTAGTGTTTATCAGGGTATAGAAAGTGGTTATCCTACCAGTTTGGAATATATTGTAGGAAGGAATTCAAGTTATAATGATATATTAAGAACATCGCCACTTTTAGGGGTAATGATGACTTATTCGGAGGTCGAATTTATTAACGCTGAATTGGCTTTAAAAGGATATTCTACTGGGAAAACTGCAAAAGCACATTATGAAGCTGGTATTACAGCTTCCATGTTTCAATGGGGTGCAAGTATACCTGCTGGATTTTTGAATCAGGCGGGTATGGCATATAATTCCACCGGTACTATACCACAACAATTAGAGCAAATTATACTGCAAAAATATTATGCTTACTTGTTTGTTGACTATCAATCATGGTTTGAAAAACGCCGTACAGGTTATCCGGTTTTGCCAAGAGGAACTGGCATTCCTGCTGAGAATATTTTTCCTTCAAGAGTGCCTTATCCTACCTACTTACAATCCTTAAATTCCAGTAATCTCCAATCGGCGATTACATCAATGGGCGGAGATGGTAGCACTGTTAAAGTTTGGTGGGAGAAATAGTATATTCAATTTTAAAATAAAAAAAATGAAAAAATTACTTTTTCTTGGCTTAATGCTTCTTGCCTTTGTTTCAAATGCACAGGTCTTAAATAATCAGTTGAATGCAAAGAGAATCATGCTTCCTAATGGCTGGTCATTATCTCCGGCCGGAAGATCGATTGAATTGGGAGATCTTCCATTGAATATAGCAGTTTCAAGTTCTGAAAAGCTGATGGCTGTCAGTAACAACGGACAGAGTATACAAACCATTCAATTAATTGACCCGAAAGCAGAAAAAGTTTTAGATAAGGTTGAAATTCCCAAATCTTTTTATGGATTAAAATTCAGTAAAGATGATCGATATTTATATGCCTCCGGTGGGAATGATAACTGGATACTGAAATATGAAATTGTAAATTCCAGATTGCTGATCAGAGATACTCTTAAATTGGGTAAACCCTGGCCTGAGAAAATATCACCGGTCGGACTGGAAATAGATGATGCCCGAAATCTCTTGTATGTGGTTACTATGGAGGATAATTCCCTATATATTTTTGACTTGCTGACCAATAAGCTTATTTTTCAGCAAAGTATTGGAAGTGAGGGTTATAACTGTGTTTTATCACCTGATAAAAAAATGCTCTTCATTTCCTTATGGGGAGGAAAGAAAGTAGCATTTTTTGACACCATTCTCAGAAAAATCACTTCATCTGTTGACGTTTCATACAACCCGAATGAATTAATCCTGAATAAAGCCGGAAATACACTTTATGTTGCAAATTCGCAGGATAACAGTGTTTCAGTTATTGATGTTCAGGCCAGAAAAGTTGTTGAAATTCTGAATGCTGCTTTATTTCCAAATTCTCTGACAGGTTCTACCACAAATGGTTTGGCTTTGTCAAAAGACGAGCGAAATTTATACATCGCCAATGCCGACAATAATTGCCTGGCAGTTTTCAATGTTAGTCAGAAAGGTAAAAGTACTTCCAAAGGCTTTATCCCGGTTGGATGGTACCCAACGAATGTAAGAGTAATTGGGAGTAAAATATTTGTCAGTAATGGGAAAGGATTTTCTTCATTCGCAAATCCTTTAGGTCCGCAGCCTGTCAGAGCAGATGTTAAATCAGAATCACATCGGGGCGAAGTTCCTCAGGCAAACAACAGGTTACAATACATTGGTAGTTTGATGAAGGGAACAATGAGCGTGATTGATGAACCTTCGACTGCAGATCTGGAAGTATATTCCAAAAATGTTTTTCTAAACACTCCTTACAATAAGGACAAGGAATTAATTGCTGATGGTGAAGCAGGCAATCCTATTCCAAAAAAGGTAGGTGATTCCTCCCCGATTAAATATGTTTTCTATGTGATTAAAGAAAACCGTACGTATGATCAGGTATTTGGTGATATTAAAGAAGGAAATGGTGATTCTACTTTGACTATTTTCGGAGAAAAATATACACCCAATCAGCATAAACTTGCAAGGGAATATGTGTTACTGGATAATTTTTACGTAGATGCCGAAGTGAGTGCTGATGGCCATAATTGGTCATTAGGAGCATATGCGACAGATTTTCTAGAAAAGACTTGGCCAACTTCTTATGGCCGTAGGGGAGGGCAAAATGATGGATTAGGTCGACGGACGATTGCAAATAATAAAGATGGATTTATTTGGGATATGTGCAAAAGAAATGGGGTTTCATTTAGAACTTATGGTGTTTTTGCCGATAAGGATAAGGGCAATATTCCTGTTTTGGATGCAGCGCATGTTTGCTCTACGTTTACAGGTTATTATGATCAGAATGTGAAAGATGTTGAGCGTTTTGAACAATGGAAGGCTGATTTTGATGTATTAATATCAAAAAATGAAGTTCCTCAGTTAAGTACCTTACGTCTTGGTGCTGATCATACCCAAGGTCTTGCTATTGGTAAGCCTACGCCTTATGCCTGTGTTGCAGACAATGATCTGGCCGTTGGTAAATTGGTTGAGTATATCAGCAATAGTTCGATCTGGTCTCAGTCGGCAATTTTTATACTTGAAGATGATGCTCAGAATGGCCCCGATCATGTGGATGCACACCGTTCAACTGCATTGGTTATTAGTCCGTATGCAAAAAGAAAATACATTGATCATACTATGTACTCCACTTCAGGGATGTTACGTACGATGGAGTTAATTCTGGGCTTGCCTCCTATGAGTCAATATGATGCTGCCGCGATGCCGATGTTCAGAAGCTTTACCAATAAACCTGATTTTACAAAGTTTAAGGCTGTTCCTAACAGGATTGATTTGGATGAAACAAACAAGATCGCTTCAAAGTGGTCAAAGATATCCGAAGGATTTGATTTTGCAGAAGTAGATAAGAATGACGACAGACTATTTAATGAGGTACTTTGGAAGGGATTAAAAGGAGATGATTTCGAAATGCCTGCTCCAAGAAGAAGTGCTTTTTTAAAGTTGGAGCAAAAAGTTAAGAACGATTAATCAATTGTAATAATTGGTTTTAATGCATTTTTTGAATTTTTAGTAGCTGCATTTTGCAGAATTTACAGAACCGTTTCATTTTCATGAAGCGGTTTATATTTTTTCCATTTATTCTGAGACCTTTATTTCTTGGTCAATCTGCCGTTTAATTTAGGTATATTTAATAAACAGAAATTAGGGCTTATGAAATCCTATAAATTATCTTTATGATAATTATTTTGTAGTTCCCCTAACTAAAAGATTCAGGAATAATGAAGAACTTTAAATTTATTTTGATTGCACTCTTGGCATTCATGGCTTTTT
>JBDNGV010000018.1:0-13084 GCA_041689125.1 Daejeonella sp. | reverse complement strand
TTCCGAACGCTCAGTTCCCAACGTTTTAAGCATCGGGAGGTCTTCCTCTTTAACGGTTTTATTGGTCTCAATAATCAGATCGGCGCCTAGCAGGCTTTTTGCCTGCGAATCAATATCCATCCTGAGATTATATTCAAAAGAATAGATAGCCACAAGGGCGGCAATTCCGAGGATGATGGAGGAAATAAAAAGAAATAATCGGGATCGGTTACGCCTGCTATCCCTCCATGCCATCAGCATGAGCCATCTGAAATTCAGAGAGCCTTTATACTCGTCCGGCAATCTGTCATTAATCTCAGACATGATTCGGCCTTACAGGATTTTCAATCATAGTCTTCAAATCCGAAACCAGTGCACCGCCTTTAATCCGGATGATACGCTGTGTTTTAGAGGCCATTTCAAGATCATGCGTGACCAGAACCAGAGTTGTACCTGCTTCTTTATTCAAATCAAAAATCAATTTTACCACTTTTTCACTAGTTTCCGCATCCAGATTACCGGTAGGTTCATCGGCAAATAAGATCTTGGGAGAATTTGAAAAAGCCCTTGCCAGTGAAACCCGCTGCTGTTCACCACCGGATAGCTGGGTAGGGTAATGATGTCCACGATCAGCCAATCCAACTTTATCAAGTAGCTCTAATGCCCGTGGTCGGATGTTCTTCTCACCCCTTAATTCAAGCGGCACCATCACATTTTCGAGAGCTGTAAGCGTTGGCAGGAGCTGAAAATTCTGAAAAATAAAGCCCACATGCTGATTTCTTACCTGTGCACGCTGATCTTCATTCAAATTATCAAGGCGGATATGATTCAATTCCACAATTCCTGAGGTCGAACGGTCAAGGCCTGCACATAATCCCAAAAGCGTTGTTTTGCCGCTTCCTGAGGGGCCAACAATCGACATGGTCGAGCCCGCCTCTATCTCAAAACTAATATTATCCAGAACGGTAAGTGTCCTGCCCCCACTTTGATAGGTTTTACTCAGATTCTGAATGTTCAGTATAATGTCCACTGATGTCGGATTAAATTAGTAAAGGATTTAAGAATCTTTGCAAAATAAACAAAATGAAGGTCTTAGCTAGACCTGCTTTGTAAAAATCTTCACATATTATTGGATGTTGGGAGGTGGGGGATGTTACAGTTTTCTTGAATTGTGTTCCTTTTGTTAATCGCAGGATCCTGAGGTCAGAAAGGTGAACGGAACTTCATTTGTAAACGAGTCAAAATACTCTTTTACTGAATAATCCAATGATTCGCTGCGCTTAACTCTACCGGACAGTAAGGTACGCCACATTTATGCAAACCAATAGTTTTGCCAGTTGATTAAAATGATGAGGAAAGATAAGTAATAGTTAAAAATTTCAGCTATCTCTAATAAGGAAAGTTTCGGGATACTTTTCTCATCATACGTTCTACTAAATCATCGGTAGAACCACCTACAGTATCATCCATAGTTTTAAAGAAACGCCATAAAAGCTCACCATCTGGCCCATTATTAAGTGTTAAAACTAAACTACCCGTACCTGTTTTACCCCCTATTCCTCCAAGTAATACCATTGTAGCGATAGCAGCTCCATCAGATTTTGTTTGCTCGGTTTCAAAGCGACCACCTAATACCGCATCAACCCCCAAAACTTTTGCCACCTCATCTTTTGTATATTCATCCAACTTACCATCCATGCCAGCCTTTTTCAAAAGAATATTTGTCTTATCTACATCCTGAAAAGAGACAGAAAACTCATCGCTCTTTCGTAATAAGTAAGTATACATACTTCCCTGAATAGATTTTGCCATTGTAAGTTCCTGATCCTTATTCCCTTCCAAACTATAGCCTTTTGGTTGCTTTCGATAGGTAATTTTAACGACAAACGGCAAAATTGCTACTGTTTTATGTAATTGAATAGTAGATTTTAATTTGGGACTTTCAAACATTTGCTTTGAACCCTCAAATTGAGCCATTGCCGTAAAGGGCATAAAAAATGCTAATAAAATAAATTTTTTCATAATATGTTTAAATATGAAGAAGGCCTTGCTTCTCAGAGCTTCAATATATGATTAATATTCATTATCAACCCAATCCTAAAGATAAGGCTTTCATAATTAACATTTAAATTAATAGGGGAAGCGACTGATGAAATCATCTATACAAGCGGAAATTCGATTTCGTATACACAAAGCAAAATAGTGACTGACGAATTTATCTTGTAAATCGTTCAGGAAAATTCGCAAGTCTTCAAAGTCCAATCAAAATCCTTTTAGGAAACAAAACCCTAAATCTGTATTTTCGGATTCTATCACTCAAAAGATATGTTCAAAATAAAATTATACAGCATCCTCTTCCTCTTAGGCGTCTTCAGCGCTTGCGGAAACGGAGAAAACAAAAAAGCGGAGAGTGAATCTGCCGATAGCTTAAAGGTTCAAGATTTACCTCAAAAGAAAAATATTCTAGTTTTTGGAAATAGTCTTACTGCCGGACTCGGCGTGGAGCCTGATGAAGCCTTTCCGGCACTTATCGGAAATAAAATTGATTCCCTAAATCTTCCTTATGACGTGATTAATGCCGGATTAAGCGGAGAAACTACTGCAGCCGGAAAAGAAAGAATTAGTTGGTTACTGAAACAAAAAATTGATGTGTTTGTGCTTGAACTAGGTGCAAATGATGGTTTAAGGGGTATTCCAATTACTGAAACCAGAAAGAACCTGCAGAGCATCATTGACCAAGTAAAAGCTAAGTATCCGGATGCAAAACAGGTTATGACCGGTATGGAGGTACCTCCCAATATGGGTAACAAATATGCTTCCGAATTCAGAGTGATCTTTCGGGAGCTGGCTAAGAAAAATAATATGGCATTGGTTCCATTCCTGCTTGATAAAGTTGGCGGAGTTCCTGAACTAAATCAGAATGACGGCATTCATCCTACATCCGAAGGACATAAAATACTTGCTGAAAATGTCTGGATGGTGTTGAAAGATCTTTTGTAAAAACGAAAGGCCCCAATCTCTCGGGGCCATTTCAACCAATCAACATTAAACTAATTCTTCAAACAATCGCCCAAAAATCTGACTCTGAACCCTTTGGCAGGGTTTTATTAAAACTCAGGAAATCTGACTGCTGATATTGGCAATTCTGTAATTACTGATAAGACGGGAAGAAATCAAATTGGTTACACAAATATTAGAAAAAATTATTTTCGCATATTGTGGGAAAGTGAATAAGGGTTGGGGAGGAGAAAGATGACATCATAATCCAATAAAAATAAAATTAACAGCCCTGAATTCTAATCCCTATTCCCTATGAGCTCCTTCGGAAACAAGATCGTAAACGTCGTTCCCTCAGAAATCTCAGAAATGATATCGATTTTGATCTGATGATAGTCGGCAATACTTTTTACAATGGATAATCCGAGTCCATAGCCGGCAGACTCTTCCGACTGATTTGCCTTCTTAAAACGGTTGAAAATAGTACCAATTTCCTCTTCAGGAATGCCGATGCCGGTATCGGTAATACTAACCTCATAAGAACCATCCGAATTTAACTGATCCCAGATCTGAATACTCCCGTTGGCCTTATTATACCTAATTGCATTGTTCACAAGATTATAAACAAGCTGGAACAACAAATCACGATTTATATTAATCAGGATGATCTGATTAGAAATGCTTGTCTCCAGGCTAATCTCCTTTTCGTTAAGCCTATGACTAATCTCATCCAATACATCTGCAAACAATTCAGTCACCGATAACGATTCCTTTTTGCTAAACTGCTCATTTTCAATTCTGGAAATTAAGAGCAAGGAATGTACAATCCGCTTAAGACGGTTCAGCGTTCTTTGCATTCCAATGAGACGTTCCTGCACCAATTCTGATACTTCCGGCTCGCCCATCAGATTTTCAATTTTGTTCTGAAGTATCCCAATTGGGGTCATTAATTCGTGGGATGCATTTGCTGTAAATTCCCTTTCCTTTTCAAACGCTTCATGAATCTGTTGCATCAGGCCGATCAGGGAATTATCAAGGTATTGAAAATCAGTGGTTGAGGTTTTAACTGGAATTGAATTCTCGTTAAAGGGGAATTTCCTGTTCCTTATTTTAGTATTGATTATCTTCCTCAGCGGGCGAAGAAGGTAACGCGTGTAAAAAAGATCAATTACAAGGGTAATTAGAATAAGACCTAGAAGTACATAGGTTGCGATCCGCTGTAAAGGGCGGTTATACTGATCAATTGTATCAATGGTTTTGCCTACTTCCATCATGTAAGTACCGCTATCAGCCGGGAAAGAATAAGTTAATACCCTATAATTCAATGTATCCTGCTCAATGATCCGCTGATCAGTGTATACTGTATCAATTGTAAGACCCTTGGCTACGGGTTCAAGCGAGATATATTCTTCTTTCAGCATGGTATAGCTACCATAGCTTTCTTCACCTTGCAAGTACGATTCAACCCCATTTTTGGATACCACTTCTAGAACTTTTTCTTGCTGCTGCCTGAGGTAATAATCAGTATAGGTTCTGGCAATTCCCCCGATCAAGTAGGGCAGAGTGATTACAAAAAGCAATACAATAGCAAGCTTCGACAGTGTTATAAATAAGGTAAGCTTGCTAATTAAATTCACTTTAATTTCTGATTTTATATCCTACTCCTCTGACCGTTTCGAGCCATTCAACCGGTCCGAAAGCGCTCAGTTTTTTGCGGACATTCTTTACGTGGACATCAATATAATTGGAATCGTAATCATCATCTGCAAAGGTACCCCAGATATGCTCACTTAACTGCATCCTAGTAAGAACCCTGTTTTTATGCAATAGCAAGTAACTGAGCAAGTCAAATTCTTTACGAGTAAGTTCAATCTCCTTACCGGAATGGCTGACCACCCTCTTTTGAAGATCGATTATAAATTCGCCCAGATTAAGTTCATGCGTACTGACATTAAACTTTCTTCTGGATATAGCCTGCATTCTGGATTGTAATTCGAGTAGGGAAAATGGTTTTGGCAGATAATCATCGGCGCCGAGATCCAGGCCAACAATGCGATCTTCTATATTTCCCCTAGCTGTTAGAATTATGTAAGCCGCATCCGGATTTAATTTTTTTGCTTCCTGTAAAACCTTCAATCCGTCGAGATCAGGTAAACCAAGATCAAGCAAAACAAAATCATAGGGATTTACCCCAAGCATTTCTAGTCCCTTGCGTGCCGTATGGGCAAGGTCGCAGATATAAAATGCCTTTTTTAAGAACGCTTCAACTTCATATGCCAGCGTTTTTTCGTCTTCGATCAGGAGTACTTTCAAATCAAAATTGGTAATAGAGACTTAAATTAAAGAATGAACGTGCTTTTTGTTTCGATTCCAAAACATTCTTACCTAAAGCTGAAATCTGCCAACCGGTCTCAATCAGATAATTACTTCGGTTATACCCCAGCAAAAAATTCAAATTATATGAGATCATATCGAAACTGCTCGCGTCTCGGGTTATTTTATAGTTATACTCACGGCTTGGCGGATTCTGACCAAAGAACATCGGATTCTGAGGTTTGTCGCGTCTGACAATGTATTCCTCTAAATAGTGAAGTGTACCTCCAACTAATTCTAAACCCGGTTCAAAAGAAATAAAATCATTTTTACTGAACAGACTTCCCAAGTTTAAAGTTTTTGAGGTTGTAAATGACATGAATAAATCCCGCTGCGTACCAAAAGCATAATAGGTATTCAAACCGGTCTTAAAAATATTCAGGTCATAGGCTAGTGAAGCACTCAATGTATTTTCATTGGCAGCGCCTAAAAGAGGAGAGTTTTGGGCAAAAATAGAACGGGTGTATCCAAATGCGGCATTGAAATTTTTTGAAAGATCAACTTCATATCCGGCCGAAAGGTCAAATTCGGAAATAAGCGGGCCACCTGCATTGATCAATTTATATGAGCCTACTGAAAAATATAATCCACTCTTTAACCTTAAAGAGGCATTGGTCAACATATAAGGTAATTTTTGCTCAGCAGTTTGTCCGAAATAGTTGGCATTATTACCATAAATACCTGCAATAGTAAGCGTAGTCCGCTTCGCATCTGCTTGCGTTGAATCACGCTGGGCAAATGTATTTTCTGCAAAAAGCAAAGCTGCTGGCAGTAAAATGATTGCTCTTTTCATATAAAATAAATAGAACCCTTAATTATGAATACCTCCAAACCCTTTCTTCGGTATTCTCATTGGTGTTCTTCTAATTGGTATACGGTCAGTAATTGCCTTTGGCTTCAGCTTTGGGATTGAACGTGGAACTTGTTTAATACTTGATTTCCGACGAATCCGTTGATTTTCAGCTTCTATTTCCTCTATTCGACGGATATCCTCCGGCCTATTTTCTCCGGCCCTGTTTTCCCCTGCCCGGATATCTGCTGCAGGTCTGTCTTGTTCCTTTTTATCTCCCACTCTCTTAAGCGGAATAGAATCTTGCAATAAAAGCCGAATATCCTCTGTGTCTCTCAGCCTGATTGGTTTACCATCAATTTCCTTCTCAATAGCATATGATTTAGCCGGAAGAGTACCACTAAGGGCAATCAGGATAATTGTAAGATAAACAGCTATAAACTTCATTTCATGTAAAAATAATGAAAGTTTGCCTCAAAATGAGGCAAACGATCATTCAATCTAAAGGCAATATATATGATGGAAGCCTTAAAAACTCCGAACTCCGGTATTTACACGGGTATTTGTCCGATTATTTGGCTGGCTGATTTTCGTTCCGATACCAGTTCCTTTTCTAATTCCTGTTGCTGAAGTACCACCTGCATCTATTCCGGGGCTTCTTCCTGAAGGATTACAATTGCCTCCCTGCCTAGGCTGCCCTGTTTGTTTTTTACCACTTTTACCTTCGGAAGGTCTCTGTGTACTGGAAGTCCCTCTTCCTTGACCTTTAATGCTAATGTTTTGAGTACCGGGTGTTATCCCCGAACCTGAATGCCCTCCTCTACGCATTCCCCCACCTGCTTGGGAATACGCCGAAAAACTTAATATAAATACGATGAAAAATAAAATATAAGTTTTCATGTCCTTTAATTTTAAGCATTCTTGTAAATTATACTCAAAGATTGTAAGACAAGATGAAGACAAGATGAATTTTTGAAAATTTTTTAAATCTATCTTAGTGAATTGATATAGGCTGCTATTTTCAGACCATCCTCCTTTTTCACTTGCGGCATCGGAGGCATTGGTGTTGGATATTCCGGCCAGTTCTCAGGCTGAGGATTATGAATAAGCTGTAAAATCTTTTCGGGACTATATTTACGCTTAGCAATATCCTTAAATGAAGGTCCAACGAGTTTTCTATCTGGATTATGACATGAAAGACAGGTGTAAGAAGCCATCATAGCTTTAACATCATTGAAAATGGGTACTTTTTCTACTTGTGTAGGCTTTGCAGATGATTGTACATTATATACTGCCGATTTTTGTGGAGCAGTGCTACTTTCTTGAACCTTTTCAGGAATCAAAGCTGAATTTTTTGTGCTCAATTCAGAAATTGACAATTTTGGACCTTCAGGAATATTATTTAGGGTATAATACGCTGTAGGATGTACTATAGAATAAAAATTCTCCTTCTCACGAATTCCATCCAGCTTAATGGTATGGATATAATACCTACGGAGATTATCAACTACAATTCTTGCTTTAAGTCCGTCGGCAGAAAGTTTCACTCCTTTAATATTTAGGGTTTGAGTATTTACTGGTGGACTTCCATAAACAGGCTGATATTTATAGACGTAGCTTTCAACCGAATAAGAAGCCAGATCTTCTGCTGATTTAGGATCAACAGGCTGAGTAAATTCAATCTCAAATCCATCAGGCATAGCCCTCACTGCTTTCATTTCAAAGGGCATTTTATTGTTCCAAGCCAATCTTTCTAGTCCTTCATTTGCTTCGCCGGCAGAGCCCCATCCTCTGTTCGTTTCACCGATAAATAAAGAGCCGTCCTTAGCCCATGACATTCTCATCACCCCAGATCTGAAACCTGTTCTGAATACGAACGATGCACCTTGATACTCCCCATTAACCTTTTCCATAAATACCCTCGACAACATGCTCATACCTTGGTCACCAACCAGAATCTGACCTTCAAAAGGTCCGAAATTCCCTTTTGGAATAGTGATTGGCTCGGAGGAGGAAATCCCCAGAATCCCGTAAGGAAGCCAAACAGCAGGTAAACGCAATTCGGGAAACTCCTTTTTCATATCAAAAAGAGTTTTAAAGTTCTCGTTGACAATATTTTCAGGTTTTATATAACGACCCTTATCATTCTTCAGCTTGCGAGGATCAATCGTTGCATTGAACTGAGATTCTGTCAATTTAACAGGAGATTCCGGTCTTCCGGTCCAGGCTAAACCTGCCGGATGTCCCATAAAATCACCTTTTTCTAATTTCCATAAAGCACCTGATCCCATCCAATCTCCTTGGTTATCAGTATAAAACAGTTCATTGTTTAAAAATCCAAGTCCTGCAGGTGAACGCATTCCGGTGGCCCATGGCTGCATCTTACCATCTTCAGTGATACGCATTGTCCATCCTCTCCATGGCACACGGCTTTCGCCTCTCCACCATTCTTCACTACCAAAAGCTACGTTCCCGGTTACAAAGAATGAACCATCAGGAGCTATCTTCGGTCCAAAACTATATTCATGATAATGACCGGAAAGCGGCCAGGAATAGATCGTTTCATACACATCGGCTATGCCATCCAAATTGGTATCCATCAGCTTAGTCAGCTCGCCCCTTTGTGCACAATAAAATGCTCCATCTTTATAAGCTAGACCAAGAACCTCATGCATTCCGGAAGCAAATTTTCTAAAATAAGGTCTGCTACTTGTTGGATTCTCAACTATGAAAATATCACCACGTCTGGTTGATATTCCAAGATTTCCATTTGGCAAGCTTACCAAACCGCCAACCTCCAGGATAATCCCTTCGGGAGTAGCAACTTTCATGATCTTAAAGAAATCTTCCTCTTTGGGAGTTTCCTGAGCATTGGAAGAAATACTGAAGCCAAGTATTGAAAAAAGAAGAACTGAATGATATAAATTTTTTAGATGTCTCATGTCGGGATCAGAATAAAATTGAATAGCTTAAACTCTTA
Source organism: Daejeonella sp. (assembly GCA_041689125.1). Lineage (GTDB taxonomy): Bacteria > Bacteroidota > Bacteroidia > Sphingobacteriales > Sphingobacteriaceae > Daejeonella. Next base: position 3,965 of record JBDNGV010000018.1, on the reverse strand, counting down.
ACTGCAGGAATGATTAATTCTTTTCGGCCATTTTGATCGCGAATCAAGGCTTTTGCACCGCTTGTATCATCCAAACGCAAGAAATAGGATTGATCGTCTAAAAGATACAGTCCATCTGATACTTCAGTAATACTTGCAGCCTCCGCTAGGCGCAGATAAAGGCCTGCAGAAACATCTGAAAGGCTGATTCTGCGGCTGAATCCTTGACCCCTCTCTAGTAATTGAACTGCATCGCTAACCGGGATTCCATAACTGATATACTTAAACGTTGGCCTGCCTTTTGCATCAAGCACATAGCCTTTAGGGCGATATCCAGTTCCTGTGGTATCGCTGATCCAAGAAGACTGCGCATTTGCAAGCCTTGCCAGTGTTTGTAGAGGTTTTCCAAAGCGCTGAACCGTTCCTAATGGCCTTGAGGATCCGTCTCCGCGATCATGCCACATCGGAGTAGCATTCAGAAAACCACCTCTCCATACCTGTATGATTGCCGCATTATCCATGTCATAGGTATAATGGACTTTCTCTGGGCTACCAACAGATACCGCATGAACTACTCTCGGATATCCCGGAAGGTCCATAAAACTCCTTAAAATATAATTCTCTGAAGGTTCAATAAGAATCGGGTCAACCGTATTGGCATCAGCTTGTGATGCTTCAGCTGGTCTTCCATTTTCATACTTCATGATCTTAATGTTGCGGAAGGCTACGGCACCATGATCGCCTTGAATACGCAATGGAGCTAAGGCAGTTTCGATATCACTGACTGCTCCACGTGTTGGTCCTGATAATTCCACTAACTCATGAATGAGCACCCCATTTAGCTCAACTTTCAGCATTACTGCATTAGCCGTCTTGTTTCCATTATTATCAAAGCGTGGCGCCTGAAAAGAAATCTTCATTTTCTGCCAAAGGCCTGGTGCGCGACTTGCATTTTGCCTTGGTGCGTAACCCATATAACCTTTCTGACCATCGGGTTTTGAATCATCCCAACGCTCATAAATACCACCATTACTACCTGATCTGATAGCGGTTGCACCCCAGGTATCAATCAGTTGGATTTCATAACGACCTTGAAGGTAAATACCTGAGTTCGATTCTGAGGCAATCAGATAATCAAGCTCCAAATCGATATCTCCGTATTCTTCAAGACTATACAAGTCCTCTCCTTTTTGTTTTTTTTCTGGCGAATTAAGCAGAACCCCGCTTCCCTTTGTGAAATTAAGGGTATTCACTTTTTTGAGATCTGCCTGTACACTGCCGACAATCTGCCAGCTTTTGGAAGATTTTTTAAAGAATGAAAGATCACTCAGATCTGGCTGACTTAGTGATTGTCCGTAAAGCATTTCTGAAAAACCAATACAGAGGATTATTGCCAGAATTTTAAACATTGCGCATGAATATTTGAATTTGAAAATCATTGTTTAGTTCTATTTAACTGCGAAAGATAATAATGAAAAATTAAAATCCAGATTTTACCTGTTAATTTTTAGTCATAAAGTACGCAATGCATTAATCTGCATAATCACTTATGAAATTATTAAAAACCACAGAAGGCATTTAAAGTTAATTTTCTTTAATTTCAAGGAGTTCAACAGCGTAGGCCTCCTTTACTGTCCTGATGGGCTTTCCCTGAGTATCACTCAATATTTTGACAAAGCATGCACCATAGTATAAAATAATAGAAGAATAAAATACAAAAAGCAGTATAAGAACCATAGAACCGGATGCTCCATAGATGATGCCGATATTACTTTGGATTAGTAGATAACTCAATATCCATTTCCCCAGGTTGAAAAGTATTGCAGTAAAAAGTGCACCTCCAAAGGAAATATTCCATCTTGGTCTTCCAATGGTAAGAAATCTGAATAAGACAGTAAACCAGATACTGACAACTGTTACAAAAATGATATCATTGATCAGGTAATAAAAAAAACTTTTTCCTCCGCCAAGAATTCCGCCAAGATAATTTCCCAAAAACATCTGAATTCCTTCCATAAACAACGCGGCTAAAAACAAAAAACCGGCAAGAAATATGATGATCAGCGAACGAAGGCGATACCTGATTCTGAAAAAAATGCCTGACTGCGGTCGGATACGGATATCCCAAATCTGCTCCAGAGAATTCTTGATCACATCAAAAAGAGTAGTGGCCACAAACATCAGAAAAATGAAGCCAAACACTGTGACATACCAGCTTTGATTCAAACCGCTGACCGCCTCTAAAACTCCCTCCACTTGGCGTGCACTGCCACTACCCAAAATATGCCCCAGCCTACTGATCAGTTCTGAACTCAATACACCCGGATCAACCCAGAACCTGAAGAATTGTGTGAAGATTATGATTATTGGAGGTAGAGCAAATGTAGTAAAAAAGGCTGTCGCTGCAGCCATACGAAGCGGATCATTCAGTCCGAACAGAGTGAGTGAACTCTTCATCTGTGAAAATAGTGCCGCTGTTTTGTTAGCTAGACTCTGATCCTTTTCAATTTTCTTTGCCAAGTCGTAAAGGTAAAAAATAGAGTTGTACGTTGTACGTTTTGAATTCTAGTAGATTTAAATGGAAGGGAGTTATACGTTGCACCTTCTACGATTTAAACTTTAGTAAATTTAAACAGGTTATTCAGCAAAAAGATCAATTCATTTTAAATGAACTAGGTTCTAATCTCAATACTCTGTACTAATTACTCAATACTATTTACTCAATACTATTTACTCAATACTATTTACTCAATACTATTTACTCAATACTATTTCCCAACCATCTTCAAAAGCAATTCAGGCTCATTAGTCGTTATAAAATCAATTTTCTGCTCTAGAAACCATTGAAGCAGTTTTGGGTCATTTACTGTCCAAACATTGATTGTTAATCCTTTCGCCTTTGCCTGTTCAATCCATTCAGGATTTTTCTGAAAAACACTCTGGTTATAATCCAGTCCCCATAGTTTATCGGCAGCTAGTAGCTCAGGTGATTTATCACCATTTAGGTAAGCCACTCTTGCGTAAGGATCTAGTCGCATAAGTTCCAGACAAATATTATAATCAAAACTGATATAATCTATCCAAGCCTGCGCCTTCATTGATCTGACCATTTCATAAACCTTCCGGGCACTCTGAACAGCACGCTCTTTATTTGTTGTAGGCTTTAATTCAAGTACGAGTTTGGTTGAATTTTGCTTCATGCCTTCTGTAAGATATTCTCCAAGATCAGGCATATTTTCTCCATTTGAAAGCTTGAGCTGCTTTAAATCAGCAAAGCTTGTACTATGAATAACTTTACCCTCAAAAGATGGATCATGATTAACAATCAGGGCTGAATCCAAAGTCATATGTACATCAAATTCGGATCCTTGGCAAGCTAGGCGAACCGCATGCTGCAATGCAGAGATTGAATTTTCGGATGCACCTGTATTTTTCCATGCCCCGCGATGCGCTATAACCCGGTTTCTGTGAAAATCATCCTTGACTATTCTGAAGTTTTCTACAACTTTCCCGGAACCTGTTTCTGCCTCAATGCTCAGATCATACCATTTAGTACCGCTTTCTATAAGTTGTTTCCGAATAATAAGCTTGTTATTATTCAATTTGAAAATTCTGGCGTTATCACCTCTAAGTTTGAATTTTGCTTCTGATCCTTGTAAACTGATCGTTCCGATTATATTATTCCCACTTGAATAAGTATGATTACTTAGATAAACAGTAGGCTTATCTTGAGCTGATAACATGGTGTGCATGATACTCATTAGTAGTACTAAAGTGGAAAATCTGAGGTTGATAAACATGATTGAGTATTGAGTATTGAGTATTGAGTATTGAGTATTGAGTATTGAGTATTGAGTATTGAGTATTGAGTATTGAGTATTGAGTATTGAGTATTGAGTATTGAGTATTGAGTATTGAGTATTGAGTATTGAGTAAATTATTCTCTTTAAAGTTAAGATATTATCGTAAATAAAAATAATTAAATT
>JBDNGV010000017.1:0-6344 GCA_041689125.1 Daejeonella sp. | reverse complement strand
GCTTTCAGCTTTCATCCTCTACCTTAACGGCTATAATTCGGCGCCTCCTTAGTAATCGTAATATCATGCGGATGGCTTTCTCTCATTCCGGCAGCAGTGATTTTTACGAAACGCGCATTTTGCAAATCTTCAATAGTTGCTGCTCCACAATAGCCCATGCTGGCTCTGAGTCCGCCGATCAATTGATACATCACCTCAGAAAGAGAACCTTTAAAGGCAACCCTTCCAACAATACCCTCAGGAACCAGCTTCTTGATATCATCTTCTACATCCTGAAAATAGCGGTCTTTGGAACCTTGCTCCATTGCTTCAATCGATCCCATTCCACGGTATGATTTGAATCTTCTACCCTCATAAATAATGGTTTCACCCGGTGATTCTTCAACACCTGCGAATAATGATCCTGCCATAATTGAACTTGCTCCGGCTGCAATAGCTTTTGCAATATCTCCGGTTTGTTTGATTCCACCATCAGCAATCACTGGAATCCCGCTGCCTTTCAATGCTTTGGCACATTCATAAACGGCATATAATTGAGGGACTCCAACTCCGGCAATGATACGGGTAGTACAAATCGAACCCGGACCAATTCCAACCTTAACCGCATCGGCTCCCGCATCTGCAAGGGCTTTCGCAGCTTCAGCGGTAGCAATATTGCCTACCACAACCTGCAGATCCGGATATTTGGCTTTAACTTCCTTCAATTTTTCAATAACTCCACGCGAATGACCATGTGCTGTATCAATCGTAATTACATCAACACCAGCCTTTACCAAGGCATCCACCCGCTCAATGGTATCTGTTGTAACTCCCACTGCTGCTCCAACCCTTAAACGACCATGAGAATCCTTACAGGCATTCGGAAAATTTTTAAATTTCTGAATATCCTTGAAAGTAATCAATCCGCTCAATCGACCATCTTTATCCACTACCGGTAGCTTTTCTATTTTATAATCCTGAAGAATCTCTTCTGCCTGAGTAAGTGTAGTTCCTTCGGGTGCGGTGATCAGGTCGACGCTGGTCATCACATCTCTAATAGGCTTCTTCATATCCTTTTGAAAACGAAGATCACGATTTGTAATGATCCCAACCAACTTTCTGTCGGCATTGATTACCGGAATCCCCCCGATCTTATAATCTTTCATGATCAGAAATGCATCCGAAATCAAAGCTCCTTCATGAAGCGTTACAGGATCTTGAATAATACCACTTTCTGAACGTTTCACTTTCCTTACTTCATCTGCCTGTAAAGCAATACTCATGTTCTTATGCAGCATACCAATTCCGCCTGCCTGAGCAATCGCAATGGCCATAACTGATTCGGTAACCGTATCCATGGCTGCCGAAACGATAGGAACATTGAGTTTTATTTTACGTGTGAAATAAGAACTGGTATCTACATCACGCGGTAAAACTTCTGAATAGGCCGGGATTAAAAGTACATCGTCGTAGGTAAGACCTTCTGAAACGAATTTTTCTGGATCGAGTTGCATGGCAAATAAATGAGGGGTTATTACTTGCGGGGCAAAGTTAGGGAAAAGAATTGATAGTTGATAATTGACAGTTGAAAATGGAAGATGAACAATTATCTGCCTGTATAACTAAATTTCAAATGTACTAATCCGTCATGTCGACGAGCGAAATGTATTTTGAATGTATTGGTACTGTTTCGCGAGGAGAGATCTATTGCAATTAGTAGCCGATTCCACTCTCCGGCTGGATCAAACCGGGATTACGGTGTAGAATGAATTTACTTTTTACCAACAATTACCCTCTGGAAATTATCAAAATCAAGGTATTTATTAACAAGATTAAGTACTTCCTCCGGACTTATACTTCTCACTGTTTGAATATAGCTCCGGTAATAATCATAATCCAGACCGGAAAAATAAATGTTTTTGAATTTGTCGGCATGAGAAAGTGCGTTTTCAAGACTTCCAAGCATGGAGCCAAGCATATAATTCCTTACTAATGACAATTCTGTTTCAGAAACCGGTTCTTTCTTCAAAATATTGATTTCTTTTTCAATTTCAGTCATGGCTGCGGTGCATACATCTGCTCCAACTTCTGAGGCAATAAAAAAATAACCACTGTTCTTCAAGGAGACCAAAGCTGATCCAATGCCATAAGTAAAGCCCTTATCTTCACGGATATTAGCCATTAACCTTGAGCCGAAATACCCTCCTAATATCGTATTGACAACCTGCAAGCCCGGAAAATCAGCATGGGTACGGTTGATGGAAATCTGACCAATCCGAATGGCGGATTGCAAGGCATCTGCTTTTTCAAGATAATGCTCTTGGCCGGAATTTGCCTTAAAATCAAAGTTGTTTTCAATTACTTTAGAACTCGAATTCCAGTCCTTTCCAAAAAGCTCATCCACCAATTTGATACTCTCCTCTTTCACCTTCCCTGAAAGAATAACGGTACAATTTTTTGCTTGGTAAGCAGCCTTAAAATAAGAAGTTAACTGATCCCTGTCTAAGCCATCATAATCGTCGGAAGTAATGTCATAGCCGTATAAGGTGTTCCCAAAAAGAACATGATTAAAGGTCTTGCGACTAAGAAAATCATTCTTCTCCAGGTTTACACTCAATTTTTGTTTCTGATTTCTGACCAGGGTATCCAACTCTACCTGTGGAAAAACTGAATCAGTAATAATCGCTTTCAAAATGGGGAGGGTACTCGCCAAATGCTTGTTTAGAGTGTAAAGGGTAACTGATGAATGATCATTCGAATAATCTGTCTGCAAGAATGAACCATAATAATCTACCCGATCGGCAATTTCAGTGGAACTCAGTTCACTTGTACCATCATTCAGCATGGTATTACATGCAAATGCCTGCAAGGGCTTTGAAGGGTCGTAAGCGATGTTGGCAAATATAAACTCGATGCGAACCAAATCCTGTTCACCGCCATCAATACTAAATAACTTTAATCCATTAGCCAGAACAATTGGTTTTGCCCTAATCAGTTCTATTTTTTCGACTTGTCCGAATGCCGGTGCTTGTGCTCTGTCAATCATTTTATTTAGCTAAATAGTAAAGGGTAGATGAGTTTTCCTTACGGAAGATATGTGCTGCCTGAGTTCGGATCTCTTCAGCCGTAACATCCAGATACTTTTGAGTTTCTGAATTAAGCTGCTCCGCATCTCCAAGCAATTCAAAATAGGCCAAGTTCATGGCTTTATCGAGCAAGCTCATTTCTGAGAAGACCATGGTCGATTCCATTTTGTTCTTCACCTTAGTAAGCTCATCTTCGGGGACAAGTTCCGTACTGATCCGGTTCAATTCCTTCCAGATTGCAGCCTCAGCCTCTTCCATGCTTATACCGGGCAATGGTTTTCCCTCTACCACAAATAATCCGGCATCGAGGCTTCCGGTTAGGTAAGCATTGATATCACTGAATAGTTTCTGGTCTTTCAAAAGATTACGGAACAGGCGGGATGAATTGCCTCTTGATAAAATATCCGATATCAGGTCGGCGGGATAATAGCCGGACTCCGTACGGGCAGGCATGTGAAAAACCTTATAAATCGCATTCAAAGGCACATTGGCTTCAACGGTTTCTCTACGTTCTTCTATCTGATCATCTTCCATATGGAGTAAACGTGTCAGTTTTTCCGTTGCCGGGATATTTCCGAACCATTTTTCTGAAAGACGTTTTACTTCTTCCAGTTTCACATCCCCTCCAACAACCATAATAGCATTCGCAGGATTATAATGACGGTTAAAAAAGGCTTTAACATCCTCAATATTGGCATTTTCAATATGGTCCAATGATTTTCCGATGGTTGACCATTGATAAGGATGCTGTTTATAAGCCATCGGTCTGAGTTTTAGCCATACATCGCCATAAGGTTGATTAAGATAGCGTTGTTTAAACTCTTCGCAAACCACATTACGTTGTACTTCCAAGCTTTTTTCTGAAAAGGCAAGGCTCAGCATCCGGTCACTTTCCAGCCAGAAGGCGGTTTCCAGATTGACCGAAGGAAGGGTGATGTAATAATTGGTAATATCATTGCTGGTAAAGGCATTATTCTCACCTCCTACACGCTGCAGGGGTTCATCATAGGTTGGTATATTCACCGAGCCGCCAAACATCAGATGTTCGAATAGATGCGCAAAACCGGTTTGATCCGGATGCTCATCGCGGGCACCTACATCATATAAAATATTGACAACAGCCATTGGTGTAGTAGGGTCTTCATGGACCAATACCTTCAGACCATTGGCAAGAGTAAAACGTTCGAAAGAAACCATAGATTGGGAATAGGAAAGGCGAATTTAAGGAAATAGAAATTAGCAAATGAGCAAATAAATTTGTCGATGAGTTAATTTGTCGATTTGTCGATGGGAATCTGACTTCAGACAACGGTTTTTCTTCTTAATGTCAGTTTCTGGGGGAAAATCCCTCGCCTTTAGGCGAAGACTTTAGTTTAATATATTGCAATGTTCAAAACTATAGAAAGACATCCTATACGACGTACGATTGTAAATATCATATAGTGTGGATAACAAAATATAGAAAGCCTGTAATGAGCGGATTGGTTGGCGAACGTGTTCGGGAACTGATACGTCAAATATGCAAAGAGCATGATGTAGAAATATTGAAAGGTCATGTTAGCAAAGACCACGTACATTTGTTTGTATCAGTTCCCCCTCATTTAGCAATAAGCAAATTAGTGCAATATCTAAAAGGAAAAAGTTCCTATAAGTTGTTACAGGAGAATAAGCAATTATCGAGAATGTTTTGGGGAAGACACCTATGGGGCAGAGGTTATTTCGTGGCTACTTCTGGCAATATAACGGATGAAGTGGTACTAGAATATATAAAAAACCAAGATGAGAATCCAAAAGACGAAGACTTTACAATTAGTGAATAAGTTCAAAGTCGACTTCAGTCGATAACAAATCTATCGACTTTCAGCCGATAGTAGTTTAATACACGCAAAGATTTTGAATCCCTCCAATTATTTATTGTTGAGAAACAATTTTAAAATACCGTCTTGAGTGAAGAGATTATGCGCAAGCCTGCTGTTCACCAAACGCATCATCCTGACTTAAATTGCCTTTCTGAATGGTGCTGCAAAGTTTGTTAAACTCATTCTGAGCTTTTTGAAGATCTGAAGCACAATGATCTAAATCATCCCACAAGGCTTGATTCGAAAATCCTTGATCATCAGTCGATAGTCTGTTTTGTGCATTTAAACAGCAGGAATAGGCATCAGCAGTCCTCTGCCGGAGGATTTGAAAGTGTTCTTTGTAAGTCATTTTTCATAAGATACTAGGTAGGTTAAATATAGAGCTCTCTATTATTTCTGCAAAATTTTTTTCTTCAACCTCTCAAATCAAACAGAACGCTATCCATTCTCTAAATTCCAAAGGCTCCTCATTCATTCTCTTGCTGTAAAACCCATTTGCTAATTATCTAATTTGCTAATTCCCTCTTATTCCCTTTACACCACCAATATGATCAGCAGACCTGCCTTTGCCAAAATTTGACCCATTTGGGCTCAATTTGCCCCACATGAAAGTACAGGCAGAGGCAATTCAAGAGAGAACAAGCGCGAAACCTATTGCGGGATAAAGCCGAAAATGACTATACAAGGGTAATTTAAAAATGGTCTCGCAAAGGCGCAAAGGCGCAATTATGCGATCTAAAACAAAAATTATTTACCAATTGTCAAATTCCCCCATTCCCTAATTTTCTCATTATCTAATTTGCTAATTCTCCCTATCTTTGAGCATGAATTCTTCCGATCTGCTAATTCGAGCGCTGGACTTTGATTTTCTTTCTGCCGAGGAAGGATTATTCCTGTTCAAAAATGCGGCGACATCCGATCTGATGTACACTGCCAATGAGTTACGGAAAAAGCAGGTACCTCATGGAAAAGTAACCTGGATCATTGACCGCAATGTAAATACCACCAATGTATGTATCGCCAACTGCAAGTTCTGCAATTTTTTCAGAAGGCCGGGACATGATGAAAGCTATATTACTGATATTGAGACCTATAAACAAAAGATTGAAGAAACCTTCCGCTTTGGTGGCGATCAGCTGCTCTTACAGGGCGGGCATCATCCCGATTTGGGTTTGGCTTTCTATGTTGATTTGTTCAAAGAGCTAAAAAATTTATACCCTAACTTAAAATTACATTCACTCGGTCCGCCCGAGATTGCCCATATCTCCAAACTGGAGGGCATGAGCCATACTGAAGTATTAAAAGCGTTGATGGCCGCCGGACTCGATTCTTTACCCGGCGCAGGAGCAGAAATCCTGAACGATCGGGTGCGCAGGTTGATTTCCAAAGGCAAATGCGGGGGACAGGAATGGCTGGACGT
>JBDNGV010000016.1:0-3019 GCA_041689125.1 Daejeonella sp. | reverse complement strand
CAAAATGATTTCCTGATATTTCATTTTCCTTTAAGAATAAGGCGATTGTTAAAAAAGATTTTTTTTCAATAGCATTCATATTTTTAAAGGCAGTCACAGAATCAAGGGTAATAGATTTTAGCTGCCCTAATTTTAGATTGTTAACGTATAAGTTATTCTCATGATCAAAGAAGTAGTTTATCATTTCAGCGTCTTGAGGTAACTGCTTCATTAAATTATTCATTCTCCTGATAGAGTCTTCAACTGCTTTAATTGGAGTTTTAAAGGAGATTGAGTCTCTTTTAGATGTAACCGTTTGACTACAGGCATTTGCCAGTAATATTATTCCTCCCAAAACTAAGCAACTTAGATACTTCATAATTATCTAGCGTGATTAAAGCCTTGTTTTATCATATAGCTATCTCTTGGATCATCTCCTAAGTTGCTGAAATTGGAAATTGGATACCAATTTTTCTTAGCATAATCTAAATTAAATATAGCCTTCCCTGTTTGATTTAATCCGGCACCTAACAAAGCTGTTTTTTCACCATATCCGAAAGCACTGGCAGCCCTACCATAGTTAAAATTTCCATAATCATCATAGCGGAATAATTTACCGCCATAAAAGGAATATTCTCCTACCTCTCCTTGACTAAAACCTTTTCCAGAAACCTTTATATCAAATGGGCCCTTATCTGTAACACTCTTTTTAAAGAAAAGCATTTTATCAACCGAAGCAATACCAGTTACCACATCACTGTGATATTTATTGCCAAAGTCCTGCGCCTTTTCACTGAAGAATTTACCGGTTCTATCAAGCTGGTCATTAAATTTCTGTGTATGGTCTTTTATCTGTCCTGGGCCATTTCCTTCAATTCCTACTAACTCTCTATCAGAACCATCGGTTTTCGTACCTATATAAACTTTCTTATCATCTATACCATCATCATGTATCATTTCTCCGGTTTCATCATCATAGGTTTTACCCGGTGGAACAGCAGCCCTACCATCAGAGTCAACTAAATTAATCGGATTATTATTAAATGCTGCGCATGGCGACCACCCGGGAAAATGACTTGCTAACGGATCCACACTCAACCAAATACTCAGCTCCGGGCTATAATAACGGGCGCCGAAGTAGCTGTAGCCGGTTTGCTCAGGAGTGCTTATTTTTTTATAGTCTTCGCGAATGCTTTGCATTTCAATGGTCATGTAGGCAGTAAAAACTACGCTTGTGCTGAGCGCAGCCGAAGCATGGTTGCCATGATAGAAGTACCTTTCCCCATCGCGTTCACGATTTGAAAATTGATACGTCATTTTAGTTTGACCTTTAGCTTTAACTCCATTATCCCAATTTTTTTGTGTGTAATACATCTTGTGCCAGAGCTGCAGGTTCAAATTTAATATTACCATCTTCATCCACGCTATAATTCTCAATTAGTCTACCGTCCGGCCTTACCAGCATCACCGGATTCAAAACGCAGTAGTTGTGTGGTGATAGGCTTGGGTATTTGTCAGAAAGTAGGTCCACACTCAAACACACTTACATAGAATTTGGCTGCAAGTATATTATTCAAATATCTTTTGGATTAGTATGTCCTTAACATTCTTTCCATTAGTTGAAACAATCTCCGAGTACTTATAAATACCTTGATCAAACGACTCTATGTACGTTTTATCTCTTTTAAATCTGATGTTTTCCAAAGAAACTTTGATTGAATCTGTTCTCTGAAAAAGACAAATCGAGTTATTCCTTCTATTCAATGAGATTGAGTCCATTACAATACTTGAGATAATTTGAGCCCCTTTCCAGTTCCTTAGTAAATAGGGCTCTATTTTCAATGTCCCTGCTTTATACGTTTCTGAGGCATGATACCTTTTTTCTCTCTCTATACCCAAAGAATCCCTTGAAACAGGATAATCGTAAATCATTTTAATAGATCCCTTATTCACTTCAAAAACAGGAATCGGTTCAGACCTTAAATTGATTATCTCATCTATCATAGAACCCTCATAATCAAAAAGAAGCAGGCTATTGTACTCCTCATTGCTCTCATTAAGACAAAAACACAAAATTCCTTCATTTAAAATCAGAATCTGCCTAAGGGACATCGCTTTGTTTCTACAAATATCACTTTCAACATTGGTACAGCAGACTGTAAGCACTGCTAGAAGAACACCAAAAATTAATCTTTCCATATATTTCTATAATTTCTATTAAAACCGCCCAAAGTCCTAATTCCTTCATAACCCAACCTTTGAAAGTGATTGGATATGGGTGTCTCCCCGTACGTTCTTTGTATATCTCCAGAGGCATCAATGCTAGTAGCTCTATTTATATATGCATTACGATTACTAACATATTCAGAAAGCCTGTTCCCTGCCAGCTGAAATGCTCCAAACTCTAAAAGTAGTTCTCGTTTCCCAATACCATTAATTCTCCCAAAAGCCCCCGCTGCATAATTTCCTAAGTCACGAGAACTAACATAAATACCTTCACTTATTTGTGAACCCCCGGACATGTAAGATTTAGGGTCGAAGGCCCCACCATTTTTAGCGTTGACAGCATAATTGGCTTTTCTTGCTAAACCAAGCGGTTGCAATCCCACTAACATAGATTGATTGGCTTCAAATTTATTAATCCAATCTCTCGCTGTAAATGAACCAAAATTAATTTTATCCCCAACACTGAATGAATTTATATCAAGCGTTACTCCAACTTGTTGCGATTCATTGTTGGCAAGTTTTTGCCCTGATTTCTGTGCAGCATCAATTTCCTCTTTTGCGTGCATGTATACTCCCAGATTACCATCATCATAAACTGCTACTACATTTCCTTGCTCATCTGTGTGAGAACTTATTTGCATCCCATCCAGATCTACCAACATCACCGGGTTCCAGGCGCAATAGTTGTAAGCCGATAAACTCGGGTACTTATCGCTCATCGGATCCACACTCAACCAAATACTCAGCTCCGGGCTATAATAACGGGCGCCGAAGTAGCTGTAGCCGGTTTGCTCAGGAGTGCTTATTTTTTTAT
>JBDNGV010000015.1:0-4372 GCA_041689125.1 Daejeonella sp. | reverse complement strand
TACAACGGGAGGCATTACTGGCACTTCCTGATCTGTCTTCACATGTATTGATTGTTTCTGGAATACGCAGATGTGGAAAGAGCACCTTGCTTTTCCAATTGTTACAGGGTCTAATGCATCTTTATTGAGCAGGGAGTTAGGAGCGAAATTAACTGGAAGACATATTACTAAAGAGTTATTTCCCTTTTCCTATCATGAATTCCTTTGGTTAAAATCGTTAAAGGCGGATGAAGATTCTGTATTAAAGTATTTGAATATTGGAGGTTTTCCCGAATATGTGAAGCAGGAGAAGGATGAGATCCTTCAATATTTATTTGAGGATATCCTCATAAGAGACATTGCTGTAAGGTATGGAATAAGAGATGTAAAAAATCTGCAGCGCCTTGCACTGTATCTGGTATCTAATGTAGGAAAGCTGATTACCGGTAATCGGCTAAAAAGCATGTTTGGCATAGCCTCTACCAGTACGATAATGGAATATTTATCGTATTTAGAATTCGCGTATTTAATACAGTTTGTACCTAAGTTTAGCTATTCCATTAGAAAACAATTGGTTAAATTTTATTGTATTCAATAAAGGAACAATAGCTCAGGCAGTACAGGTATGTTATCATTTAGATCAGGATAATCTTGAACGTGAGTTGAGTGGAATGATTGAAGTCCTTGAGTTTTTCAAACTAAAGCGGGGGACAATTGTTACTCTGGATCAAAATGAACGTTTAGAAAGGAAAGGACTTGTCGTGGATGTTGTAACTTGTGATGAATGGATAAAATAGCAAATGGAGAATAATTTGTCAATGAGAAGATTTGTTTATTTGCCAATGAGCTTAAAGAAAACTCTCAAAATCTACTCTGATTCATAGGCTTCACGCCTCCCCCTTTTTTGGAGGGAGCCGTGTGAGGCAGTAAAGTTACTCCAGGCTGCAATCTTTTTTCAACTCCTGGAAGAAGCGCCTAATTAAAACTCTTAAATTTATTCCCTAACTTCCAGTAGAACGAAGCAATCAAAAGTATCAATAGTTCGCATATTATTGTAGCTATTGCCGCACCTTTTGCTCCATAAACGGGAATAAGAAAGAAATTCAAAGCAATATTCAGAACAATCATGATCAAGTTCAGGTACGCCAGAAAAGCGACCTTGTTTTTGGCCACCAGGCTATTACTTATTGGTCCGTAAATGAAGACAATGGCCAAATACCAGACCAATATTTTAAATACGGGTATGGAATGATCATATTTATCCTCAAAAAATAATTGAAAGATCAGATCGGCTCCCAAATAAAGTGAAGCGCTGAGCAAGATCCCAATACCACCAAGACAATAAAGAGCAAGGTTTTGGATTTTCTTAAAATTATCCTTTTCATCAGAATGCTTTGCCAATTTAGGAAAGATGGCGGTCATAAATGCACCTGAAATAAACATGAAGGGATAGATGAACCTGGTGGCTCCGGAATAATAGCCGACTTCTGTACTCCCAATCATTTTCTCTAGCATGATGATATCTACTTTGTTGTATATCACATTTGCAGCCATTAGAATCGTAAATAAAAATCCATGCCTGATAAAGGTAAGACTGCCGGTTATGTGTATCCTATAGCTTAAAATGTACTTATATTCCTCTAGGTACCGGGTGTACAGGAATAGCAGGAACAACACGAAGCAATTAATAAATCCAAGGTAAATAAAATAAGAAAATGGGGCTTTAAGGTAAATCCCTAGAAAGATAAAAAAGAGCCTTGATACACTTAATGCAACATCTTTGTAAAAGATCAAGTCTTTCCTCCCTGATGCAATTAAAATAGCAAGCATAGGTGCAAACCAGGCACTAATCACAACACTTAGTCCGAAAATAGAGAGGTAATAAAAGTCCTGTATAGAATTAGTTGGGTAACTAATACCTAGAATAAGAGCAAGCATCAATCCACTAATCAGTAGCTGTGCTGATTGTGCTTTAGCATATATTTTTTCGACTGAACCAGGATTTTGGCTACTTTCCTTAATAATATGCTGGGTAAATCCGCCATCTGAGAAAAAGGCAAAAATGGAGATGAATTCAATGATATAGGTGTATTTTCCATATGATGCTACCGGCAGAAAACGCATCAAATAGATTAATCCGATAAAGCCCAGGATCTGCACAATGATACTTCCGCTTAAATAGGTAGCTGAATCTTTCAGTAATTGTTTACGCATCTTCCTTCAGTTTATCTGACAGTTTTTTAACGATTCCGAGCCAGGTAAAATTAGTTCTTGAGAATTGAAGGGTATCTTCAAAGCGCTTTTTAGTCAAAAAACCATCCGATATACATTCTTTTATAGTTGTAGCTAAATCCTGTGATTCAGCTTTTACTATCTTACCAAACTGACCATTATTTGTGATGTCTGTGGCACTTGAAACAGGTGTGCTGATAATGTAATTCCCAAAATAAAGCGCTTCTGGGAATGTGATTGGGAATCCTTCAAAACGGGAAGTTAAACAGAATATTTTAGCCCGGTTATACCATTCAAATAGTTCCTTTCGGTCGGTGATGTTACCAGTAAATATGATTTGGTCAATTAGATGAGGATTGTGCTTAAAGAATCTGTCAATATAAGTCCGAAATGATTCTTCAATAGGACCAAGAATATATACTTTCCAACTATTCAACTCTATATCCTTTATTGATTCAAGTAACAGCTCAGTATTTTTTTGATGGCTTCCTATTCTCCCTACTGTGATGATGGTAGTCTCTTTTTCTTCCCAAGTTTTCAAGTTCATTTCATTATCAATATAGAAGTTGTCTACACCATTGGGAATGCAAATCAGCTTTTTTTTCAGTTCGGGGTATATTTTCAAAAGATATGATTGGGCTTCTTCTGTTTCTATTGAAAAGACATCTGTTAATTTTAAAATCCATTGTGTAATGGCTTTCAAAAGGTAGTTTTTAACTGAATAGTTAGAATATAGGAAAGCATTATAATTTTTAAAAAACAGAATATCCATATCCAGTTTTATATAAGTCTTTCCTTTTGGATTTAGAGTTTTATAGAGGAAAAGATAAAGTAAATGATCTTTTTTGAAGTGAAATAGGTTTAAAACAGATATCGATTTTGAAAAAGACCACAAATAGGATATTATTCCCAGTTCAAAATACAGGAATCTGCCTTTATCCGGAATGAAATTTAATTTTAACCCCTTAACCTCTTTGTTCAGAAATGGATATTCTTCATTATTTTTGTAGCTGATTAATTCTGCATCATAACCTTCTGTTTTGTACATGAAGTATGGCAACTGACCAACATCCTTAACCAAGTGGAAGTTTTCTGTGTCTGTAAATATGGTAACAAATGTCGGTTTTTTTTTCATGTAGCTTGGCAGGTGCGTATTTTTTAATACCTGCCTGTCAGGTTGATTTTTAATGGGAATTGAAATCCTTATTTTCTTTTAAAATTAATGATTTAATGAGAACTTCATCAAAAGAGAATTATATTTTGCTTCATATCAAATAAGTTCCTTATCCGCCCAAGGCTGATCAGGATGACAGGTTTGAATGGCAGCAGAGGCACGCGTGCACTAGCGTTGATTTAATTTCTTAATTTAGGTCTGTTAAAGCCAACGGCTGAATCCCGGCTCATAGCCTTAATATTTTGGAAGAATGATAAATACTGAACAAAGCAAATCTGAATATCCTTCAATTTCAGTCGCCATGGCTACCTATAATGGCGGCAAATATCTTGAAGAGCAATTGGATTCAATTTTTTCTCAAACACTCAAACCTATAGAAATTATTATTTGTGATGATCAATCGACTGATAATACACATAAAATCCTTCAAAATTATCATAGTAGGGGTCTTCTAAACTATTTTGTTAATGATAAGCGGCTCGGCTTTATCGCGAATTTTAAGAAGGCAGTCTCTCTCTGTTCTCCGGGAAACTATATCGCATTATCTGACCAGGATGATATCTGGTTGCCATCCAAATTAAGTGTGGCAGCGAAGCATTTGCAGAAGATTGATGAGGATGCTTCTCCGGCTATGGTTTATTCAGATCTTATTCTGGTTGATGAGAATAAAAATCTGATCAATTCCTCATTCAGGAACGAATTAGGGCAGGGAGGATATGTTTATTGTCTTGAAACCTTGTTTTTTGGCTGCTTTGTCAATGGGTGTACAATGCTTATGAATCCGGCAATGCGGTCCTATTTTTCGACCATACCTGAGAATGGGGCTTTGAATCATGATACCTGGATGTCGATGATAGCTTATACATTTGGAAAGTCTGCCATGGTACCAGAGCCGCAGATCTATTACCGGAGTCACGGAAATAATGCGACGGAGGTTGGAAGGTTTAAAAAGAAAGGAAGGCTACGGCGACTTTATTTTGAAATTAT
>JBDNGV010000014.1:0-2313 GCA_041689125.1 Daejeonella sp. | reverse complement strand
TAACACTTCTTCCTTATTTACTTTCTGCCCGCGACCAATACCACCTCTTGGATTATTACTCAGACGAGCGGCATCAACATACTTCTTTTTACCCATTAAGATTCCGGCACTTTGAGGGCCACGCATTGCTTTTCCACCAGAGATAACAACCAAATCGAAGCCCATATCATTGAACTTCCAAAGGTTTTCAACAGGAGGAACATCTGCAGCAATATCGATCATGGTTGGAAGATTATGCTTTTTCCCAAGTTCAAGCCACTCATCATGCTTAATTTGTCCCTTATGCACTTCACGATTGAGGAACCATAACATGGCTGTTTTTTCGTTGATAGCAGCTTCAAGCTCAGCTCTGGTTTCCACCATAATCAACTTTACTCCTGCCTGGGTAAGAGCATGATCATAACCCCATGAATGGCTCTTTTGAAGGATCACTTCAGACTTCATTCCTGTTCCGGCAAGATTTGGAACCTGACTAACTCGCTTTGAATCCATTCCTGTAAGAACACCGGCCATACCCAACATCAATGCCGACCAGCAGCCTGCGGATACCAACGCTGCTTCTGCATGACACATCTGGGCAATTCTTTCTCCTACCTTTTCCTGCACATCATCAACAAGTGCAAATTTCTTTGAAGCTCCATTTATTGCATCCATAACTTCCGGTGGCATAAGACAACCGGACATTACTGTATAATTGCCTGCTGCATTTATAAAAGTTCGGATGCCCAGTTCTTTAAACAAATCACGACCAGCGGCCGGTGCGGTAAGCATAGTATTTAAAGGTGCAGCAGTTGCTGTGATCCCACCAGCCAGCGGAAGCAAAGTGAGGGATTTTAAAATTTCTCTGCGTTTCATTTTTGAGATTATTTACAATTAATTATTTAATATTCCTTATTGATGAAGGATTTACAATTTATTTTTTAACTCCTTGGGTGTAATTCAATTTTTATTTTTTTAACCACATAGAAACATAGTTTTTATTCAATTGAAAGACGTTTCACTTTCTTAAAGAAAATATAGCTATTTGAACCCAAGAATTGGGCTATCAAACTCCTTTTTTTCTATGTTTCTATGTTGTTTATTATGTTATTTATAAAAATTAAAGGTTCTAATTGCGACAAACATCATTTAGATAATCTATGTCAATCGGGCTACAACCTAAACCAGTGCTTTGGAAAGCTCTTCTTTTATTCGTGAAGCTACAATTTTTACTTCATCATTTTTAAGCATATGGGTGGTAACATTTATACTTGCTCCCGGACCACCCATTACTTCAATAGAGGGGTTTCCATTCCTCAAGATACCCGCCAGATTTTCTAGATTTATCTTTGATTTAACCCATGAAATATTGAGAGTGGGAATACGATTTATCAATGGCAGAGGAATCAATTCAGCTTTAACTCCGGGGATAGAAGCAGCTTCCTTCGCAATGACTGATATTCTGTCTTCCAGCATTTTCCATTCCTTATCCTGATCAGTATTGATAAAATGCTCTAAAGCGATATACAATGCAAATATTTCTTCTTTATTAACTTTCATCCCACGGCCAATATTTGAACCACGTGGTGGAGCGCTCATTCTTGCTGCTGCAATAAGATTCTTCTTTCCACTTAGGATTCCTGTACTTTGCGGCCCCCTCATAAACTTACCTCCAGAAACACATACCAAATCAAAGCCTAAATCATGAAACTTCCATAAATTTTCTTTTGGAGGAAGATCAGCAGCCATATCGATCATGGTTGGTATCTGATTTTTTTTGGCTATTTCAAGCCATTCCTTATGCTGAATTTTACCCAGCGAAGCCTGATAATTAATGAAATACATCATCGCTGTCTTTTCGCTGATTGCACTCTCCAGTTCTTCGATAGTTTCTACGGTAATTAATTTTACACCACAATTGCTCAGAGCATGAGCATAACCATCATTATGAGCCTTCTGCAGGATCACTTCCGTTTTCATGCCTGAACCCTTAAGTCGGGGGATTTGAGAAACCTTCTTTGGGTCAGTTCCACTAAGTACTCCTGCCATTCCAAGCATTAGGGCAGAGAATGCGCCGGCAGTAACCATTGCCGACTCAGCATGTAGAAGACCGGCGATCCTTTCTCCAACTTTATCCTGAACCTCTTCGAGCTTGCAAAAAGATGTTGCAGTTTCGCGAATTGCATCAACAGCATCCTGCTGCATTAGAGATCCGCTGAGACTTGTAAAATAACCTGAAGCGTTTATAAAAGTTCGTAAACCAAACTCCTTAAATAAATCACGTTTTAATGTGGGAGCTGCCTGAACCACTGAACCAGAATTCCCGATTGCACC
>JBDNGV010000013.1:0-7389 GCA_041689125.1 Daejeonella sp. | reverse complement strand
TGAAGGTAATTCGAATTCGTCAGACCCATCATAAACCGTACAATAGTTAGTTCATGTTTCCCTGCGGTTGGTGTTTTCACCACCCGCTTATAAAGGGAGTTTCTAAATCTGGGAGAATTACGATAGTACGGAAATCCTGACTTTGAAGACGGTCGAATGTATTTAAAATTCTCACATACGACCGCCTTTGGAATCGAAATTCACGTCAATGAAGATATTCTATAAACATGCGACCCATTTTGGGTCGTAATTACTAACATCATTTGATACTCTTACCACGGTAAGTGTTTTCACCACCCGTTTCCAACAGAGTTCCTAAACCAGGGAGAAATGGAAAGCCCCGGCAAAAAATAATAATTTTATTTATTCTGATTTCAATGCCGGGCTTGCAATGGATCACGGGACTAGCGGCAGCCACTGGCAGTACCGTTCATTTCCAAAGCAAAATCTTTATTGATTAACTTGAACAGTTGATTATGAAAATCTAGTGCTTTATGTAGTATAAGCTCGCCTTTTGAGCCTATTTTCCTGCGGTTGGTGTTTTAACCACCCGCTTTTCATTCTCTTCAATTAATTAGGACTTTTATTGCTGAAATCTAAATCAGCCTAAGCTCAATTATCTACCAGCGTCTCAATTCCCAACCTAAAACGGCAAATCATCATCAGTCCCTTTTTCATAATTCATCGGCTGATCCTCTTTGGCAACGATATCATTACTATGAACTGAACCGTTCTCTTCATCAGATTTTTGATGATTATTTTCGCCCTGCCCTTCAAAATCACTTTTCCGTCCAAGCATGGTGAAGTTCTCTGCAACCACTTCTGTGGTGTATTTTTTATGCCCTTCTTTATCTTCAAAAGAGCGGGTTCGTAATTTCCCCTCAATATAAACTAGCTTGCCTTTCTGCAGGTATTTTGATGCGATATCGGCCAGACCGCGCCACATAACAATATTATGCCATTCGGTTTGCTCTATTTTTCTACCGTCTTTATTATAGGTTTCTGAAGTTGCTAAAGGGAAGCTAGCAACAGTAACTCCCCCATCTAAATGCCGGACTTCAGGATCTTTGCCTAAATGTCCAACTAAAATGACTTTGTTAATTCCTGACATGTTTTTTTTATAGATCGTTAATTAGTCAATTTAAAGAAATTTTCGAAGAATTGAAAAATAAGTTTTGGCTGCGGCAGTTTTTCGAGCTCATCTCTGTTAACATAAAACCAAGATTTATCTAACATAAAATCTTCAGTAAAATGTTTGATTTCAATGAATTGGGTATAGATTTTCTGGTGACTAAGAATATGTATTATCGGTTTAGAAACAGAACGAATCTGCACCTCTTTGCCAAAGGCTTTAACAAAGCTTTCTGTTTGAATAAGATCCGGTACTTCCGTACAACTTACTGTCTCAAACAAAGGGAGATCGACCAGATTTTCCCAAATATCACCAGAACGACGTTTGTTTACCAGAATTCGATCGTTTTTTATTGCCAATACATAATTGAAATACCGCTCCCTTATTTTTTGAGATTTAATTTTGACTGGTAGCTCATTGATCCTGTGATTCAAGCGTGCTTCACAGGAAATTTGTAATGGACAAGCAGGACAATCCGGATTTTGGGGTTTACATTGCAGGGATCCAAATTCCATTATCGCCTGATTAAAGATTCCGGCCTGTTTCTGATCCATCAATTCATTTGCTAAATCAGTGAAGATCTTTTTACCCTTACCAGTGTTGATTGGGGTATCAATTCCAAAATATCTGGAAAGCAATCTAAAAACATTCCCATCAACAACAGCTTTTGCTTCATTGGATGAAAATGAAGAAATCGCAGCGGCTGTATATTCTCCTATTCCCTTTAAACGGATTAGGGAATCATAATTTTTAGGAAAGTAACCGGCATGCTCCTCCATTACTGCTAGCGAGGTTTGATGCATATTTCTGCCTCTGGAGTAATAACCCAGTCCCTGCCATAGTTTTAATATTTCTTCTTCTGTGGCTGAAGCAAAATGTTCAACTGTTGGATATTTCTCTGCAAAACGATTAAAATAGGGCATTCCCTGTTCTACACGAGTCTGCTGCATAATTATTTCAGATAGCCAGATAATATAAGGGTCATTAGTATTTCTCCAGGGGAGCTCTCTTTTATGCTTTTGGTACCATTCAATAATTTCTTCAGAAAACTTCATCGTTCTTGAGTTTGTTTTACTCATTTAATGAACAAAAATACCTTACTATTTGTTTTATAGAGACTTGGTTTTAAAAAAAAGCAGATTTATTTCCCAAATTGAATTAAAACCAATACTTTTGCAACCCCAATTCAATTAGAATAACAGTAAAAAAAATTAAAGAAAATAGATATGACCAAAGCAGAAATCATTACCGAGATCTCTAACAAAACAGGAATTGAAAAGGTAGATGTTCAGGAAGCAATAGAAGCGTTTTTTAAAGTTGTCAAAAATTCAATGGTAAATGGCGAAAATGTCTACGTAAGGGGTTTTGGTAGTTTTGTTGTTAAGAAAAGGGCTAAAAAAACTGCTCGTAATATTTCAAAAAATACAGCAATCATTATACCTGAGCATTTCGTTCCTAGTTTCAAACCTGCCAAGGTTTTTGTTGAGAAGGTAAAAAGCGGTAACAAATAAAAATTATTCAGTCGGGAATGTTAAAGAGAAAGCAGTTTATAGTTATAGGTTCGGTGGTTATACTGATGGGCCTGATGCTCTCCTTAGATATTCAGGGTCTGGTTAAGCCAAATGAAAGTGCGGGGGCTTCAAATTCCTCATCTGCTCCTCAAACGGCAAAGGTTTTAGAAATTTCAATAGATGATATTTCTAAAACTGCCAAAGAAAGCTTAAATGCAAGTCTAAATAAGCAGATTTCAGATCTTGAAGCACAATTAAAAAGTTCATCTGAATCTGATAAATTAAGCATTCAAAAACAGCTTGCTCAACAGTGGGATGATGTAAATCAATCCGCTCCTGCCTCATTTTATTACGAGTTAATAGCTCAAAAAGAACCAAATTTTGCTTCTTGGCTCAAGGCTGGAGATAAATTTACCGATGCTTACCAACAAAGTATGGACACTCTTGTGCAGCCTGCTTTAGTTCAAAAGGCAATCAGTTCTTATCAAAATGCTGATAAAATTAAACCGAACACTCTCGAAGTTAAAACGGGGCTTGGAATAGCATACGTAACAGGAACACCAAACCCGATGAAGGGTATTACCTTGTTGCTGGACGTTGTAAAACAGGATCCTAAAAATTTAAAGGCTAACTTGAACCTAGGATTGTTTTCAATGAAATCTGGTCAGTTTGACAAAGCAGTTGAGCGTTTTAAAACAGTTATTGATATTGCTCCAAGTGCCGAAGCATGGTTTTACCTGGCTTCAAGCTATGAGAATATGGACATGAAGACAGAGTCGATTGCTGCATATCTGAAAACCAAAGAGATAGCAGCCGACCCGAACATGAGCCAGTTTGTGGATAGGAAAGTAAACGAATTAAGTAATTAAATTATAAAACATTTTAAAAAACAACATTATGCCAAGCGGTAAGAAAAGAAAAAGACATAAAATGGCTACTCACAAGCGTAAAAAACGCTTAAGAAAAAACAGACATAAGAAAAAGTAGTCTGATTTTTAATCTTGTCTAAATGATCAGATTAATTTACAGACTCAGAAAATAATTTAAACCTCCCGCTTAATTGCGCCGGAGGTTTAAATCATTTGTTTGTTTTTATTTATTCCCTAGTTTTAAACGTATACCGGTTTTCTTAATCGGTGTCTTAAATTTAGCCATTGGTAAAAGAATTAATTATCAATTCATCCCCTAGTGGGGTTACTATTGCTTTACTGCAAGACAAGCAACTCGTAGAATTAAACACAGAGCAGGTCAGCAACAATTATGCTGTTGGCGATATATATCTGGGTAAAATCAAAAAGATTATGCCAGGATTAAATGCTGCATTTGTTGATGTAGGCTATGAAAAAGATGCTTTTTTGCATTATCTGGATCTCGGACCACAGGTTCAATCGCTGCTAAAGCTTACAAAGATTGTAAAGAATGGCAGTTATAAAGATAAACTGCTCAATAGTTTCAGACTTGAAACGGATATAAGTAAATCCGGTAAAGTCTCAGAGATTTTGAACCGGAACATGTTGCTTCCCGTTCAGATCGCCAAAGAACCGATCTCAACCAAAGGTCCGAGATTAAGTTCCGATCTTTCAATTGCAGGTCGCTTTGCTGTGCTTGTCCCTTTTTCGGATGTTATTTCAATCTCCAAAAAGATTAAGAGTAATACGGAGCGCAACCGCCTAAAGAAAATTGTTGAGAGTATTAAGCCAAAGAATTTTGGAGTAATTATTCGTACAGTTTCTGAAGGAAAGGGTGTTGCCGAGTTACAGAAGGATCTTCTTGATTTGATTGACAAGTGGGAAAAGTTTACAACTCGCCTTCCTGGTACCGAGCCTTCCAAGAAAATTCTTGGAGAGATGGGACGTACTTCAACTATCCTGCGTGATATTTTGAATACCGATTTTACGAATATTCATATCGGCGATCCTGCCTTATTTGAAGAGATTAGATCTTATGTTCATGAGATTTCTCCTGAAATGGAAAAGATTGTTAAACAATATCGCGGTAAGGAGCCTATATTCGAGCATTTTGGTATTGAAAAACAAATCAAATCTGCATTTGGGCGCACAGTCAACCTTCCGGGAGGAGCTTATCTTGTTGTTGAACATACTGAAGCATTACACGTAATTGATGTAAATAGTGGTAATCGTACAGCAAATACTGAAAATCAGGAACAAAATGCCCTGATGATCAATATGGAAGCCGCAAAAGAAATTGCCAGACAGTTACGTCTTCGTGATATGGGTGGTATTGTGGTTATTGATTTTATCGATATGCACAAACCTCAGAACCGTAAGGAGCTTTTTGACCACCTCAAGGATTTGATGTTATTAGACCGAGCCAAGCATACTATTTTGCCTCCAAGCAAATTCGGTTTGGTACAGTTGACTCGCCAGCGTGTTAGGCCTGAAATGAATATCGTAACCAATGAGAAATGTCCTGCCTGTGATGGTACCGGAGAGATCAAAGCGAGTATCATTTTGATGGACGATATTGAAAATAACCTGAACTATATTCTCAATGAGCAGAATGAACACAGCGTTACCTTGTGTGTTCATCCTTATATTGAAGCTTATATTAAAAAGGGATTCATCTCCATCCAGTGTAAATGGTTCTTTAAATTCAGCAAGTGGATAAAAGTAAAGGCTGTGCCTTCGTATTACCTCACCGAATTCCATTTTCTGAATAGTAAGGAAGAAGAGATAAAACTATAATTTGCAAATGAGAAAATGAGCAAATTAGTAAATGTGCAGAGGTTGGAAAACCTCTGCACATTTTTTATGATTAATCTTTTCAGATTCTCCTATTTTCACATCATTGTTATCTGGTAAAAAAAATGCACATAAATTCATCAATTTTTAATCAAGTCGTCTGTTGTTATACTATTTTTAATACTTAAGCCCCATCTACAATGACAGATAAGCTTGACTTCTAATCCGTATACTTGATTTAATCTTTTCTAATCTTGATGATTGCAATCTAGGTTAGAATTTATTGATGACCCCAATGGGGTCAAATGTTTATAGAAAACGTAAGACGAAAATCCCGACCCCGAAGGCGGTCGCATGTATTTGAAATTATCACATTCGACCGCCTTCGGGGTCGGAAAAAGAACTTTATGGTATTTCTATAAACATTCGACCGCCTTCGGGGTCGAAGAAGAAAAAATATAATTAGCAAATTTGTAAATGTGCAGACGAAATTCAAAATCTGCATATTTACTGATTTACATTTACTAATTTACAAATTCTCATATTTGCTAATTTAATACATGGCTAAAACACGTTCCGCTTATTTTTGTCAGAGTTGCGGATATGAATCTGCTAAATGGTTAGGAAAATGTCCTTCCTGTAATCAGTGGAATACTTTTGTAGAAGAAATCATAGAGAAAGCCGGTGCGTCACTTTCTGACTGGAAGAGCGGGTCAACAAGTACTCAGCGTTCCAATAAACCTGCATCTATTCATGAAATAGTTTATTCCGAGGAGAACCGTTTGATTACTCCCGATAAGGAATTGAATCGCGTTTTAGGTGGGGGGATCGTTAGCGGTTCGATTGTTTTGATCGGGGGTGAACCCGGTATTGGTAAATCTACACTTATGCTCCAGGTTGCACTCAACCTTCCGGGATTAAAAGTGCTTTATGTTTCAGGAGAAGAAAGTGAACAGCAGATTAAGATGCGAGCCGAAAGATTGGGTCCTGCGTCAGGTTTGAAAAATGCAGCAGCTTCTGATACTTATATTCTGACCGAGACCTCTACACAAAATATTTTTAAACAGATCGAGATTCTGCAACCCGACCTGTTAGTTATTGATTCTATACAAACTTTGTACTCAGCTCATATTGATTCTACCCCGGGAAGCGTTTCTCAGGTAAGAGAATGTACTGCGGAGCTGCTTCGTTTTGCTAAGGAAAGCGGAACACCGGTATTTCTTATCGGACATATAACCAAAGATGGAATGATTGCAGGTCCTAAGATTCTGGAGCATATGGTTGATACTGTGCTGCAGTTTGAAGGCGATAGGCATCATGTTTACCGAATATTGCGCGCTGTTAAGAACCGCTTTGGTTCTGCATCTGAACTTGGTATTTATGAAATGCAGGGCAGCGGACTCAGAGAGGTATCTAATCCATCAGAAATATTGCTTTCACAAAGGGATGAACCCTTAAGTGGCATCACCATATCAGCCATGCTAGAAGGCCTCAGACCAATGCTGATCGAAACACAGGCGTTGGTTAGTGTTTCTGCTTACGGAACGCCTCAGCGCTCTGCAACCGGCTTTGATACCAAGAGATTGAATATGCTGCTTGCGGTTTTGGAAAAGAGATGCGGTTTTAAGTTAAGTGCAAAAGATGTTTTTCTGAATATTGCAGGCGGACTGCGAGTTGAAGATCCTGCCATAGATCTTGCGGTTGTTGTTGCTATTATTTCTTCTCATGAAGATATGCCGGTTGATTCTAAGATCTGCTTTGCTGCAGAGGTAGGTTTATCGGGTGAAATCAGGGCAGTTAATAGAATTGAGCAACGAATTGCAGAAGCTGAAAAACTAGGGTTTGAGCAAATTTTTATTTCCAAATACAATTTACCCGCAGGACGTGGGGTGAAAACAGAGCCTGAATGGCAGAAATATAAAATAAAGATCAAAACGGTAGCTAAGGTGGAAGAAGTGTTTAATGCGTTGTTCGGATAGTGAATGGGAGATGGGAGATGGGAGATGGGAGATGGGAGATGGGAGATGGGAGATGGGAGATGGGA
>JBDNGV010000012.1:0-9984 GCA_041689125.1 Daejeonella sp. | reverse complement strand
GGTTATTTTGCATACGAGACCGTAGAGCATTTTGAGGATATCAAATTACATTCAAAACCTGCCGATGGGAGGCATATACCCTTAATGCAATATCATGTTTACCGGTATATTATTGTCATAGACCATTTTAAGAATGAATTGTACCTGCTCGAACACAGGACAGAAAAAAACGTACCTGATGGGCTGGAGAAGATTCAGAATCTGATTCAGAATAAAAATTTCCCGGAGTATAAATTCAGTTTGAATGGGGATGAAAAATCCAATTTTACCGATGATCAATTTATCAGCCTTGTAGAAAATATAAAGAAGCATGTTTACCGCGGGGATGTTTTTCAGATTGTTCCTTCCAGAGCATTTTCCAAACCATTCTTAGGGGATGAATTTAATGTTTACCGTGCACTGCGTTCGATTAATCCTTCTCCTTATCTTTTTTATTTTGATTATGGCGATTTTAAGTTATTCGGATCTTCGCCTGAAGCGCAACTCACCATAAAAAACAATGTGGCAACCATTTACCCTATTGCCGGAACTTTTAAAAGGACAGGAAACAGTCTTCAGGATGCCGAGCTCGCTGAGAACCTGAAAAGGGACGTCAAAGAGAATGCCGAGCATGTGATGCTGGTCGATCTGGCCAGAAACGATCTGAGCAGGCATTGCGATAAAGTTGAAGTGAAGTCATTTAAAGAGATTCAGTATTATTCACATCTGATCCACATGGTTTCTAAAGTGATAGGCGAATTACAGCCCTCAATTGATCCTTTTGATGTTGTGGGCGATACTTATCCCGCTGGAACACTCAGCGGAGCTCCAAAATATATGGCAATGCAGCTTATAGATCGTTTTGAGAGGCAGAAACGAGGGTTTTATAGCGGTGCAATTGGATTCATGGGCTTCAACGGCGATTTTAATCATGCCATAATGATCCGTTCATTTCTGAGTCAGAATAATGTGCTTCACTATCAGGCAGGGGCAGGTATTGTGGCAGATTCAGACCCTCAAAGTGAACTGAATGAGGTGAATAATAAAATAGCGGCACTAAGAAAGGCACTGGAATTGGCTCAAGAACTATAGAATGTGGAATAGGAAATATGAAATGGAATAGGAATTAACTACTTCCTAAAAAAATTACAATAAATAAAAAGAATGAATATACTCGTTATAGACAATTACGACTCATTTACTTTCAATCTCGTACATCTGTTGCATGAAACAGGTCATCAGGCAACGGTATGGAGGAACGATAAATTTAAGCTTGCTGATGTGAATGATTTTGAAAAGATCTTGCTCTCTCCGGGTCCAGGGATTCCATCTGAATCTGGCCTTTTGCTAGATGTAATCCGAATGTATTCACCGAGCAAAAGCATTTTAGGTATTTGTTTGGGTTTACAGGCAATAGCTGAAGTTTTTGGAGGCGAATTATATAATCTTTCCCGTCCGGTTCATGGTAGAGCCACAGAGATTACTGTACTCGACGAAAATGAAAAATTGTTTAAAGACTGCCCAAAACATTTTAAGGTAGGTCGGTACCATTCCTGGGCAGTTCGGAATGACCTGGTTCCGGATGTGATCAATGTTACTGCCACTGATTCTGAAGGGGTGATTATGGCATTGAGTCACCGGATCCTCGACGTAAGAGGTGTGCAGTTTCACCCTGAATCTGTACTCACTGAACATGGGAAACTGATGATCTCTAACTGGCTGAGTTGAGCAAGATTTTTAAAAATATGAAAACAAGTAATATAAATTCTAAGAACGCTACGAGCGGAAATATTCTCGATAAGATTGTTCTTAAGAAAAGGGAGGAAATTGAAGCAGCAAAGCGTAAAATTACTATTGAAAAACTAAAGGAGCGCGAATTGTTCTCACGAAAGTGTTATGTTCTGCGTGATTTTATTTTAGATCCTGTACGTACAGGTATTATTGCAGAGTTTAAACGCCAATCTCCATCCAAAGGAATAATAAATGACCGTTCTTCTGTTGAGGAGGTTACCACTGCTTACGCGGCTGCAGGAGCTTCCGCAATTTCTGTCCTGACAGATCAAAGTTTTTTTGGTGGAAAAGATGAGGATCTTCTCGAAGCAAGAAAAGTAAATCACTTGCCTTTATTAAGGAAAGACTTCATGCTTGATGAATACCAGATTATTGAAGCCAAAGCACTTGGTGCAGATATAATTTTACTGATTGCCTCTATTTTAAATCCAGAAGAGGTTCGAAGTCTTGCAAGATGTGCCAAAGATCTTGGTCTGAATGTTCTGTTAGAGGTTCATAACAGGGAAGAATTGGATCGGAGTATTTGTGATGATTTGGATGCCATAGGAGTCAATAACCGAAATTTGGGCGATTTTTCTGTGTCAGTACAGCATTCTTATGACCTTGTTAGCCATATTCCATCGCGGTTTTTGAAAATTTCTGAAAGTGGGATCAGTAATCCTCAAACTATTAATGAATTGAGTGTAGCAGGATTTGATGGCTTTTTGATTGGTGAGAATTTCATGAAAGAAACAGATCCGGGTAAAGCGATGAAAGAGTTTGTATCAAAGATTTAAAGAATAACATTTTATAAGTTTTGCCCACGGATATTCTGACAGCCTGCTGTTCAACTACTCCGGTTCAAACTCTTATCTTTGCAATTATTAATACTTATTAATGCCAAGACAAAAATTTTTTGATACTGCAGCGAAGCCTGAAAGGGCGGTTCTGGTGGGGATAATTACACCCGGCGAGACAGAGGAGCAAACTCATGAGTATCTGGATGAACTTAAATTTTTAGTTGAAACTGCTGGCGGCGAGACACAAAAATCATTTACACAAAGGATGCAGCGTCCCGACCGTGCAACATTTGTCGGGACTGGGAAGTTGGAAGAAATTAATGCCTATGTTAAATCGGAAGAGATTGATATGGTCATTTTTGATGATGAACTTTCACCTTCACAACTTCGGAATATTGAAAATGAACTGCAAGTAAAGATACTCGATCGTAACAACTTGATTCTTGATATTTTCGCAAAAAGAGCACAAACTTCTCAGGCTAAAACTCAGGTCGAACTTGCACAGCTTCAATATTTACTGCCTCGGTTAACCCGATTATGGACTCACCTTGAGAGGCAAAAGGGAGGTATCGGGATGCGTGGTCCGGGTGAGAGCCAGATTGAAACCGACCGTCGTTTAATTCTGAACAAGATATCATTATTAAAAGAGCGTTTAAGAGAAATTGATAAACAAAATCTTACCCAACGGAAAAACCGTGCCCAGCTTGTTAGGGTTTCGCTTGTTGGATATACTAATGTTGGCAAATCAACAATCATGAATATGATTTCCAAATCGGAAGTGTTTGCTGAGAATAAACTTTTTGCAACATTGGATACTACAGTCCGAAAGGTGGTGATCGAGAATTTGCCATTTCTACTTTCAGACACAGTTGGATTCATCCGCAAATTGCCTCATCATCTGATTGAATGTTTTAAATCAACACTTGATGAAGTTCGAGAAGCTGACATATTAATTCATGTGGTTGACATTTCCCATCCAAATTTTGAAGATCAGATTAATACGGTTAATGAAACCCTTAAAGACATGGGCGCGATTGATAAAGAGGTGATTACTGTGTTTAATAAGATTGATGCTTACAAGCCTGCAGATTTCGACCCACAAGATGAGCATCCGCCACTCACACTTGCCGACTTTAAAAATAGTTGGATGAGTAAGGATAGAAACCCTGCAATTTTTATCTCGGCTTTGAATAAAGAAAATATTGAAGAATTTAGGATGCTGTTATATGAAAAGGTAAAAGCGATTCATACGATACGATATCCATACGATAAATTGCTTTACTAATCCGCATATTTATTGATATCAACGCTTATAAAAATCGGAACATTTAGTTTGTTTTTTAATTTGTAAATTATCTTAACCCCCAATTTTATGGAATCTAAACGTCAACAGAAGTTTGCAGGAGTTATTCAGAAGGATCTAGCAGAGATATTCCAGCGGGAAGGATTGAATTTTTTACCCAATATTATGGTAACGATAACCAAGGTCAGGGTTTCGCCTGATTTGGCAATTGCCAGAGTATATCTAAGCTTTTTTAACAGTACGAATAATTCACTTGCCTTAATAACTATTAAATCTCATTCCAACGAGATCCGTTATAAACTAGGTAATCGTATCAAGGATCAAGTACGAATAGTTCCACATCTTGAATTTTTTCTGGATGATACCAGCGAGTATGTAGAGAAAATGGATAAGCTATTTGAAAAGATAAACAAAGAGCCTCGTCAAGCAGAAGAGCCCGGACAGGAAAATTGAATTAAATGAGGACTATTCGAGAGCCAGTCAATTTTTATACCCATGTTATTCCCGCTATTTTTGCAATACCCGGTACTTTTCTGCTGCTAAACCGGGCTGATTTACCAATTGAATATACAGCAGCCTGGGTTTATGGCATTTGTACTGTTGTACTTTTTGGTATAAGTTCGATTTATCATAGTTATCCAAATACGGAGGCCGAAGTCAGGTTCTGGCAAAAGATCGATCATTGTTGCATTTACCTCATGATAGCCGGCTCTTACACACCAACAGCTTTGCTGGTCTTTGATGGTTATACCCGATGGACTTTGTTCGGAATGATCTGGACAATTGCATTGGCAGGTTGTACTCTCAAAATTTTTAACCGCCTTCAGCATAAAGGACTTTCACTTGGGATTTACATTGCAATGGGTGCACTGATTGTTCCATTAATGAATGAAATGGCTGAGAAGTTGAGCTTTTCAGCTATAGGTTGCATGCTACTTGGAGGGATATTCTATATTGGGGGCACTGTATTTTATTACAAGGATAAACCGATGGGAAAAATTATTCACAGTCATGAAATCTGGCATCTTTTTGTAGTTGCAGGTGCGCTTTCCCATTACGCTTATAATTATCTCTACCTTTTTGGATAAGTTCTTGAACAAATACAGCTTTTCAGAGTTTAGAAATATTTACTCCTGTAAACTATAATCATATCTCTCTTTTTTCGTTAAATTCGAATATGGCTTTCCACTTTGTTATTATTTTATTCCTGCAATTAACATCACTCTTTGCTGATGATCAGCCAGTTTTTAAAGGGAAAAGTCTGAATACCTTTATATACAATGTTCTTATCTATCCCGAATATTCCCTCGATAATTGTCTTCAGGGAACGGTAAATATTAGTTTTAAGCTGAATAAGCAGGGGCGTATCTATCAATCAGAAGTGCAGAAGGGTTTTGGTACTGATCTTGATTTTGAAGCATTACGTGTTGTTCGTCTGACTTCGGGAAAGTGGGTGGTGCCGGCAGGTCACGATACATTGGTTTCGATGGTTTTGCCAGTAAATTTTACGCTTCGTGACTTTAAATGTGATCAGCGTTCTAAGGATGAAATTAATGCAGCAATAAATGCTTATCAGGCGAGAAGGGGAATGAGTGAAGTAATCTTTAATTATTATGATAAGAAGGAAGCCGGGCTTATTGATAAAGCTGGGGAATTGCGAATAGAGGCTCTTAAACTCCAGTTAGGTTACGATGAAAAATTTATAGACAGATTATTAAAGCAAGCACAACGCAAACTTAAGCAGGAAGATTATGAGGGTGCCTGCGAAGACTTTCAAACCGTTAGGATGCTGGGCAGTGATAAATCGGCATCCTATATAAAACAGTATTGTAAATAATATTTTAGCTTTTTTTTATAAAATTATTAGATATGTCGGTCAGTTCGGCTACTTTTAAAAATTCAGGAAGCAATAGAGCATTGTTTATTCTGAGTATCATCACGGCTCTGTTCTGGCTAGCAGGAAAATCTTTAAATATTTACAGCATCGCATTTTTTGGTGCCGTATTCGAACTTTTATGGCTACCCATGATAATTGCGGTTTTTATTGGGCCAATACTTTCAATTATATTATTTGTAAAGGATAAATATAATCCGAGATCATTGGCATTCTATACGGCTATTTTACAATTTATTACCTTGTTTATTCTCATTTTCTTTAAAAGTACTTAAGAGGGGATAGAAAAGAAATGGTCATTCAATTATCGGAAGATAGGATTTGGTTCCCGGCACTGCAGCTCGCAGATGAAGATGGTTTGCTCGCAGTTGGAGGAGACCTATCAGTTCAGAGATTGCTTTTGGCCTATCGAAACGGAATTTTTCCTTGGTTCTCTGAGGATGATCCTATATTATGGTATGCTCCTCAAGAACGATTCGTTTTGTTTCCGAAAAATTTGAAAGTATCTTCTTCAATGCTTAAGATTATACAATCCGGTAAATTTAGAATAACTTATAACCAGGCCTTTTCTCAAGTGTTAACTGCCTGTGCAAATTCTAACAGGAAGGGGCAGGAAGGGACTTGGATAACTGCCGCTATGAAGTCAGCGTATATTCGTTTATTTGATCTGGGTTATGCTCATTCTATAGAAGTCTGGGAAAATCACCTTCTGGTTGGGGGTTTATATGGTGTTAAGGTTAATCATGTATTTTGCGGTGAAAGCATGTTCACTAAGGTTAGTAATGCTTCAAAAATTGCATTGATTTATTTATGTCAGAATTTTAATTTTAAGGTAATCGATTGCCAGGTTTACACCAATCATCTGGAAAGCTTAGGTGCCGACTTTATCAGCGTGGAAGAATATCTTGCTGTTCTCAAAGATATTTGAAATTTGGAGCTTTGATGAATTCTGACACTTCCAATATATTATTAGCCTGATTTCGATTATTGAAAATATCAACTGTATTAAATTGGATTTTGGGCTGTAGTCGTTCATGCTCATTGCATCTGCTAAAATCCATCACGCGTTAATAGGCTCTTACCCCCAGTATTGGATCTCCGTTCTGCTTTTTTGCTCCGCCCGAGGCGGATGATGCGGAATGCATAGTCAAGGCCTAACCATTAACTTTAAAAGCATCAGGCTCGGTCGTGGCATTTATTCGTTGTTTTTTTTGTTTTATAGGCACTCATGGTCTCGTCGTTCCTCCTCGGCATGGTCCTTTTTTGCTGAAGAAAAAGGTAAAGCCCCCGCGGCTATGAGCGGGGGAATGATTAAGTGTTGCTTTAATTTTGATAACCCAATTAGAGCGTACTAAATCTCCGCCTATGTTGGATTTTGTTAGAAAATAATAATCGATCTCTGGGTATTAATAAATTAAATTGTAGCATTATTTTCAAATTTGAATCAGGATGCAATTACCTTATTTTATCGATCTTCTCGGAACGCTAGTATTTGCAATTTCAGGCGCTTTGGCGGCTTCTGATAAGAATATGTACCGGGATCTTTTTGGTGTAACCTTTACCGGGTTTGTTACCGCAGTGGGTGGTGGTACGCTCAGAGATATGATTCTGGGAGTTCGTCCAACCTGGGTGGTTGATGGGAATTACTTAATAGCGATATCTCTGGGAGTAATTGTTGCAATTTCCTTTAAATATTATATCCTTAAATATCGTCGTACTTTTTTCTTGTTTGATACTTTGGGTATTGCACTTTATACAGTCGTTGGAGTACAGAAAGCTTTACTATTTGATGTGGCGCCACTTGCAGCAATCATTATGGGTATGTTTTCTGCGCTAATGGGTGGTGTTATAAGAGACACCCTGATTAACGAAGTGCCGCTAATTTTTAAGAAAGAGATCTATGCAACAGCCTGTTTGGCAGGAGCAGCCATCTTTATATTTTTGAAACTGATTAAAGTAGATGACAATACGAATTCATTTATAAGTGTCACTATTATCATTATTATACGGACGATCTCTGTAAAGTATAAGCTATCTCTACCAAAAGTTGGTTCAAAATAATCAGCTTAAAATCTCTTTAATATCTTTTGCTGTTAAAGATTTAACAAAACTTTCTTCGGTTGTAATCAGAGACTCTGCCACCTTACGTTTTCGGTTTTGTAGAGCAAGGATCTTTTCTTCCACAGTATCCTTGGTTATAAATTTATAGATAAATACATTTTTATTTTGTCCGATACGATGCGTCCGATCAATGGCCTGCTGCTCAACAGCAGGGTTCCACCAAGGATCCAGAATGAATACATAATCGGCTTCCGTCAGATTAAGTCCGACACCACCTGCCTTGATTGAGATCAGAAATAGCTTGATATCCTTATCAGCTTGAAATTTCTTTACCACTTCACCACGTTTGGATGTAGCTCCATCAAGATAAGAATATGGGACATTTTTCGAATTAAAATATTGCCGGTAGATATCCAGATGCTTGACAAACTGCGAGAACACAAGTACTTTATGCCCTCTGGAAAGCACATTTTCGAGGGTATGGATTACATTTTCGAATTTTCCTGAATCGCCCTCATATCCCTCATCGATCATTTGAGGATGATTGGCAATCTGCCTTAGTTTGGTTAAGCCCTGCAATACCTGGATCTGAGATTTTTTGAATGAACCATCCTCCAGATTCAGTAATAGTACATTACGATATTCAGATTTGATCTTTTCGTAATACTCTTTCTGTTCCTCGCTCATTTGGCAATAGAATAGGTTTTCGGTTTTTGGAGGTAATTCTGTGGCTACTTGAGATTTGGTGCGCCGCAAGACAAATGGTTTGATCAGTGCTTGTAATCTGGCAGCCTTCTCTTCATCTTTTTTCTTTTCTATCGGTATTACGAACTCAGAATAGAAAAAACTCTGACTGCCCAATAAACCAGGATTAATGAATGACATCTGGGTCCACAGATCATTGACCGTATTTTCTACCGGGGTACCACTTAATATTAATTTCTGCTTTGATTTTAATGCTTTTACAGCTTTGAATGATTTGGAGGCCGGATTTTTTATGTTCTGACTTTCATCTAAAATGATGTAATTGAAATAAAAAGTTTTTAATATTTCGATGTCTACCCTGCATATTCCATAGGTTGTGAATACCATATCATAAGCACTGAACTTTTCTACATCCTTGTTGCGGAAACTTCCGGTATGGACATGAATTCTGAGTTTAGGGGCGAATTTTTTTGCTTCATTCAACCAGTTATAAACTAGTGATGTAGGCATTATTATCAAGGAAGTAGTATGGATGCCTTCTTCTTGATTATCTTCCTTGATTTTTTGCATCATAGCAAGAGTTTGTACAGTCTTTCCCAGACCCATATCATCGGCAAGGCAACCTCCGAAATTATATTTTTTTAAAAAGTGGAACCAGTTGTATCCGGCTTTTTGATATGGACGTAATATGCCATTAAATGCAATTGGAAGTTCAAATTCTTCAATTTCTTCAAAATCAGATAGCTTTTGAAGCTTTCGGTCCATGGTAACGGTGGCTAGTTCACTATTACTAAAATCATTAACTAAACCGATATGGTATTTCTTCAGTTTCAGCTGGTCGTTTCCTTCTGTAAATTGAAGCAGATTGCTGTACTGCGCAAACCATTCCTCTGGAATTACGGCAATCTCACCGGATGGCAGCTTAAATTCCCTGATCTTATTCAGGATGTGATTTTTGAGTTCGATGAAGGGGATTTGATATGGTCCAAAATGTACAACAGCATGAATATCAAACCAATCGTTATTTTCACGAATCTCCAGATCTAGCTTACTTCTTCCGATTACATATCTTTTTGAGCCTTCAGTTTGCTCAAATGAAAAGCCTCTTTCTTGTAGTTCATCATGATGCTGATTTAACCAGTTAATCACACTGAATGAAGATGTTTCTGCATCTTGGTTAGTAGTTTCCGGACTATAAACATTTAGAAACAAGGACCCCGAAGATTTTAATCCAAGCTCCTGAAGAATATTAATTTTATTCTTTTCCCAGCTTAGAGAGCGTTTGATCCTATGAAAAATATAATCATTTTCCCGTTTCTCCATTCTGACACTTACCCGTCTTTCACTTCCTGCGGGGAAAACATAATCGCCATACCTGAAGTAAAGCTGGAGCAGTGGCGAATCGGTGCCTGAATGCAATAATTTAAGGATAGGAACTGCTTCAAATTTTTCAGTGCGGATTTCAATACCTT
>JBDNGV010000011.1:0-4161 GCA_041689125.1 Daejeonella sp. | reverse complement strand
TTTTACAGATATAATCCTGCAAGGCGCCAACTGGAACGAACCGCTCAACTCTCCATACCGAATCCATGGGGAATTGCTTTTGATGAGTGGGGGCAAAACTTCTTTGCTGAAACTTCAGGGCCAGATGTGCTTTGGATGATGCCTGGTTCTGTCAAGCCAAGATATGGCGTTGCCACACATAAATCAACCAACCTGATTGAAGATAAACATCGGGTACGCCCTACATCCGGACTTGAATTTATTTCAAGCCGTCATTTTCCAGATGAAGTACAAGGAGACATGCTGATCAATAATACTATTGGATTCCTCGGTACTAAAGAACATATAATGCAGGAAAAGGGAACCGGATATGCAACAAAACACCGTCAGGATTTATTGGTATCAGAGGATAGAAATTTCCGCCCGGTTGATATGGAATTTGCTCCTGACGGCTCCCTCTACATCATGGACTGGCATAATGTACTAATTGGTCATATGCAACATAATGTTCGTGATCCATTACGCGACCATTCTCATGGACGTATTTATCGCATTACCTATCCATCCAGACCATTGGTAAAACCGGCTAAAATTGATGGCGCAAGCATTGAACAACTGCTTAATAATCTTAAATTACCTGAATATCGTACTCGCTACCGTACGCGTAGGGAGCTTCGGGGACGTCCGGTTAATCAGGTTCTTACCCAAATCAGCACATGGACTGCTAAACTTGATAAAAAGGATCTGAAATACGAACATCACTTATTGGAAGCTCTGTGGGTAAGTTGGGGACTTAATAAAGTAGATCAGGAACTTCTTCGCCAGTTACTTCAGGCAAAGGATTATCGGGCACGCGCCGCTGCTGTACGCGTTTTAAGATATACAGGGCACCAGGTTGCTGATCAGTCAAAATTATTGATGCTGTCGGCTGCAGATGTCCATGGACGTGTAAGGCTTGAAGCTATTGTGACTGCTTCTTGGCTTGGAAAAGAGAAAGGTTTGCCGATTGTAATGGAAGCAGGCAAAAAACCATTAGATGAATGGATGGTTCCGGCATATGAGACAGCCATTGCACACCTCAATGGTTATGAACGTATTGTAAAAAAAGAAGAACCAATTTTAACCGATCTTAAAGGAGCTGAACGTGAGCTTTTTGTTAAAGGAAAAGCAATTTATGCCCGTGATGGCTACTGCAATACTTGTCATCAGAGTGATGGAAAAGGGCTCAGTAATTCGGGTTTCCCTCCACTTGCAAGTACTCCATGGGTAACCGGAAATGAAGAAAGATTAATTAAACTTGTTCTGAAAGGGCTATACGGTCCGATAGAAGTGCTTGATAAAAAGTATCAAGGCCAAGTACCAATGACACCTTTTGCAGGAATGCTAAATGATGAGGAAGTTGCAGCAGTATTGACCTATGTACGGAATTCATTTGGGAACAAAGCTTCGGCAATTTCTCCAGATAAGGTAAAACAGACAAGAGATGCAGTCAAAGATAAAACAGGATTTTACACACCGGAAGAACTACTGACACAACATCCATTAGAGAAATAAACTCATTCATATGATATACCACATGAGCAACCAAAAAAACAGACTGTTATTGATCATTCTGATCACATTCATACCTATTAGCATGTCATTTGCTCAGAGCAATCCGAAATGGGTTGTTTATCAGGGGAATGAGGGACCCGGAAAAGGCAAACATATTGTATTTATAAGTGGAGATGAAGAATACCGCTCTGAGGAAGGTTTACCCATGCTAGCAAAAATTTTGGCAGAACGCCATGGCTTTAAGTGCACCGTTCTTTTTGCTGTAGATCCAATAACAAATACTATTGATCCCGACAATCAGACAAATATACCTGGGCTTGAACAATTAAAAACTGCAGACCTGATGTTTATGTTATTACGGTTTAGGGAACTTCCGGATGATCAGATGAAACATATTATAGATTATACGAATACCGGAAAACCGATTGTAGCCCTTCGAACTTCTACACATGCTTTTAGCTATTCGCGCAATAAACAAAATCCCTATGCTAAATACAGCTATAACAGCAAGATAAAAGGCTGGGAAGGTGGTTATGGTAAGCAGGTACTCGGTGAAACTTGGATCAATCATCATGGTGTTCATGCTAAGGAGGGTACCCGGGCATTGGTCAATGGTCTGATGAAAGATCATCCAATTTTACGCGGAGTAAAAGATATCTGGACACCCACAGATGTATATGGTATTACGGGCTTGCCAACTGATGCTCAGATTTTGATATTCGGACAAACTACTATGGGAATGACCCCAACATCACCCTTGAGTTATGAAAAGTCTGTCATGCCTGTAGCATGGTTAAGGAGCTATAGCTCAGCCAGTGGTAAAAAAGCGAAAATATTTACAACTACGATGGGTTCTTCAATTGATTTGGTGAGTGAAGATCTTCGCAGATTGCTTGTTAATGCTTGCTATTGGGCAACAGGTATGGAGCAGCAAATTCCTGAACAAAATAATGCTCAACTGGTTGGTGAGTACAGTCCAACAATGTTTGGTTTTGATAAGTATCAGAGAGGACTGAGTCCATCTACTTTTGAGTGGAAGAAATAATAATTGTAAAATTAAAATTAGAGTTAAAATTATGCCTTTAAAGGTATAAAAGAGGGATAAATACTACAAACCATATAATCAGGATTCAACCACTACGCCCATTGAACAGAATTTTTCAATCCTTTCATTAATCACTTCTTCGATATTACGCTTAAGTAAATCATCGAGGTCTTTGGTAATTTTAGCCTGTATGGTCTTAGCCATTTCTTCCGGATTATGATGCGCGCCTCCTAAAGGCTCTTTGATGATCCCATCAATCAATTTATTTTTTAACATATCATCTGCAGTCAGTTTAAGACAGTCTGCAGCTTTCTCTTTGAAATCCCAACTCCTCCATAATATGGATGAACATGATTCAGGTGAAATAACCGAATACCAAGTATGTTCAAGCATATATACCCGATCGCCAATTCCAATACCCAATGCACCACCTGATGCCCCCTCGCCTACTATAAAACATAGAATTGGCACCTTCAAAACTGACATTTCAAGCAAATTCCTGGCAATTGCTTCGCCCTGACCACGTTCTTCTGCCTCCAGTCCGGGATAAGCTCCCGGTGTATCAATAAAAGTGATCACCGGTTTATTGAACTTTTCGGCCAGTTTCATCAATCGGAGAGCCTTCCTATAACCTTCGGGATTAGCCATACCAAAATTACGGTACTGCCGCATCTTGGTATTTACACCCTTCTGATGTCCAATGATCATTACTGTTTGCCCACCAATACTTGCAAAACCTCCAACAATGGCCTTATCATCTTTTACTGTCCGGTCGCCATGCATCTCGATAAAATCATCACAGATCATTTCTATATAAGACAAGGTATAAGGTCTTTCAGGATGCCGTGATATCTGCACATTTTGCCATCCAGTAAGATTTGAGTAGATCTGATGTTTGGCTGCATCAATCTTTAGCTCCAATTCTGCAAGTGTAGAAGACATATCTACTTTGGTTTTCTCAGCTATTTGTTTAACCTTTTCAATCTGCAATTGCAGATCAACTATAGGTTTTTCAAAATCGAATGTTGTACTACTCATAGGTTATCTAAAAGACCCGGCTAAATTAAGAAATTAATACCATCGTCAATTAATCTAATTTTGAAAATCAACAAAATTGAATTTACAGAAAATTCAATGAATTATAGAAGAATCAGGGATTGAGCTTCTTTAGCTTTTCTTTGGCCTGATCCCATGTATTTCCTGATTTCTTTTCGGTTACTGCATTATCTATGAGTTGCTGCAAATTAACAAGTGCCTCAAAAACAGCTTTATCCTGCACCCCATCCTTTTTAAAGCGGATCAAATCCAGAATGATAGCCTTGTTGTTTCCACGCTCATCGGTTATAAAATTTATTCCTTCTATCATTTCTTCATTCTTTGGGTGTGAAAAAGCAAAATCACTTCAAATCTATAAACGGGTATTAACAAACAAAGGTAATGATTCGAACAATACTGATCTATCGGCAACAAACATGCAGCTGAGCAAACAAGAATACAATCCTGAAAATGTTGACATTTCATTGACCCAAAAGACAGTAACCCTTACCTTTTTTGAATTTTTTATTATATTTTACGGAGAGCTC
>JBDNGV010000010.1:0-5903 GCA_041689125.1 Daejeonella sp. | reverse complement strand
GAAACAGACGAGTTTGGGTATAATGTGGTCAAAGACCCTGTTCATGTGCATGATTTGCAGGCTACAATTTTACATTTGTTTGGGATCGATCACGAAAGACTCACCTACAAGCATCAGGGTCGGAGATTTAGGTTGACCGATGTAGAGGGTCACGTGGTTAAAGGTATTTTAACCTAGGATGATCGAAATATGACAGAGGATTTCATCACTTTCATCGGACGCTTTCATCCCCTTTGGGTTCATTTGCCTATCGGTTTTTTGATCATTGCTGTTTTGTTGAAAGGGTATGTGGTTTTGGGTAAAAAGCCGGTTTTACACGAGGCAGTCAGTTTTGCATTGCTTTTGGGAACGATAAGCGCCTTGATCGCGGCATTGTTGGGATTTCTTCTTTCCCGTTCCGGAGGATATGAAGGAGATCTATTGGATATTCATTTGGTGGCAGGAGTGACCACTGTTTTACTAGCCGGAATTGCCTGGTGGGTAAACAAAAACGAGCATAGATTTCCCAAAAAACTCAATTATTCGGTTTTGGGTTTTCTGATCCTTACCCTTTCTGTTACCGGACATTTTGGAGGAAGCCTGACTCATGGCGAAGATTACCTCACTGCTTATGCACCTTTTGGAGGAACGAAGGAGGAAAGTACACAACGGGTTTTGGCTACGATTGAGGAAGCTGAGGTATTTACCGATGTGATTCAGCCAATTCTCAGAAGCAACTGCCAAAGCTGTCATCGACCCGGAAAATCCAAGGGCGAGTTGAATATGGTCTCTTATGAAACATTACTCAAAGGAGGAGAAAATGGACCGGTAATTAATTCCTTGGTTGGTGGGAAAAGTGAACTGATCCGAAGGATAACGCTGACTGAAGACCACGACGACTTTATGCCTTCCGAAGGGAAAAAGCCCCTGACTGAGGAGGAAATTGAATGGATCAGGTGGTGGATAGAAAAAGGGAATGCAGATCCGAAAATTTCAATAATGAAAGCTGAAGAAGATCTGATCGAATGGGCAAAGCCTAGACTCAATTTTCTTGGGGCTGAAAAAATACTTGCGGTGAGCATCGATACTGTTCATATTAGGAGTTTGGAGAAAATAGGATTTCGGGTAAGAGTTCTTTCAAAGGAAACAGGCGCCTTGGATGTGGTGCTTCCTGAGGAAGCTGCAAAGGGTCAAGCCTCCGAACTTTTGAAAGCTCTTTTGCCTATCAAAGAACAGATCTATTGGCTGAGTTTGGCAGAAGTGGGGATTCAGGATTCCGATATGAACCTTATCGCGCAGTTTTCTAATATCCAAAGGTTGCGCATCGAAAATAACCCTATCTCAGATACCGGAATTTCAACTTTGAAGAACCTTTCCCGACTGGAGATTTTAAACCTGAACGGGACCAAGGTCAGCGGATCCGGTTTGGAACCGCTTGCCGAAATCAAAACGCTCCAATCACTTTTCCTCTGGAACACCACAGTCAATCCGCAGGACGATTGGGTTATAAAATTAAGCTCGGAAAAGGTGAAGGTCGTTTTTGGAGCTTGAGATAGTCGTTTTATAGCAACAGCTTGAAATAGAATTTCTTGTACTTGTTTAAGGTTGATGAGGCTGAAATCGGTAGTCGAAGCTATTTTTATTCCGAAGGAAAAAATCTCAAGTCTTGAAAAATCTATACAATCCGGGGATATAATTGCCATCAATACCAGCATGAATAATTTTGATATGGTGCACGTAGGGTTTGCTTCCAAAAAAAATGAAAGAATTTACCTGATGCATGCCAGTTTAAAAAAGGATGAAGTAGAGATCTCGGCGCTTCCGTTCAGCGATTATTTGGCAAGGAAATAAATCTCAATCCGGGATTAAGTTTTCCTGCGAGGTAGAACCCGCAAACTAAACCTAGTTCAGAAAAAAAATTTGAAATTCATTTCAGGTAAAATTCATCTCAATCAGATCAGAAACAGCCCACTGTTGGGTTCAAAATAACCCCTTCTTTTTTACAGCCACACAGAAAAAAACCACTTAGTTTCTTATACCATCTTCACCCAACTTGCATTTTCGAATAACAAACTCATTGATTATCAATTACCTGTCTGATTTTCAATTTTTATTGGGGTAACACATATTTTTTTAGGCTAAAGGGCATCGGTTTGTATTTTGTGGCTTGGTAAATGGCGGTTGCTTCGCTATTGGATTGGCTGCACTTTTTTAGCATGATAAGATGGTCTTTGTCGTTTTTTATAGAGGTGGTTACTATTTTTTGCGTGTTCATGATTCGTACAATATTGCTCCAGTCGTGATGGATCTTTTGTTGCTTTAATTTGTACCTGATAGTGTTTACCACCATATATGCCAACATGCCCAGGTGTATGTGCGCCTCTGTCCTACCTTCTTTTTGGTGATAAACGGGGCGCAGGCTAAGGTCGGTTTTTAAGACCCTGAAAGTCGCTTCCACTTCGGTCAGGGTGTTGTAGATATTCCATATCGTTTTTTCGTCATTTTCCTTTAATGAGGTACGTAAAAAATACACGCCCTGTGTTTGCTCGGACCCTGCCGGCGGATTTCGGCTGTAGGTAATCAAGGTGGCTGTTTGATCTTTATCTTCCACTACAATTTTGTAATGCTTATTGGCTGCCGGATACCGTTCTTTTATCCTGCCCAGCCGCTCATGTACTTTGGTTATTCTTTTAGTGCCCCTTTTGGTGTGTATGGCTTTGGCCAACTCATCCAGTTCTGCTTCAAACCTTTTGCAATAATGCGCTTCCATGGAAGCTTCTTTTACGGCTTTCATTTGGCTGCAGATGTACATATACCGGTCGGGGCAACACTCTTTTGTCACCAACTGCAGTTGTATCTTTTGATTTCTTCTGTCTGTTATTTCTATAGGTTTTGTATCTGCGTTGACGGCCTGATATTCCTTCAATTTAGTTTTTGCCACTC
The DNA here is from genome assembly GCA_041689125.1 of Daejeonella sp. GTDB lineage: Bacteria > Bacteroidota > Bacteroidia > Sphingobacteriales > Sphingobacteriaceae > Daejeonella. Next base: position 2,981 of record JBDNGV010000010.1, on the reverse strand, counting down.
ACAAATAATCGTATCCTTTTTCTTTGAGCATCCTTAAATTTCCCTCGATGGCAATTCCCGCGTCCATCACTACTACAGGCTTTACCGAGTTGGTACTGGCACTCAGGGCTTCAATCGTGAGAAGCAAAGTATGGGGCTCATAGATGTTGCCTTCGTATATTTTGCTGTATTTTACAAACCCTTCCCCATTGACCACCAGTATCAGGGATACTAATTTGGCATCGCTTCGCTTTTCTTTGCTACGGCCAAATCGGGCTAATTCGCTACCTGCTTTCCTGCCTTCAAAATACGTGTTGGTCAGGTCGTAAAAAACAATTTTATCCGATAGGTTAAACAGTTCGTCGGTCCTGGCAGAAAGGTGTCTGCCAAGTGCGTCCCTTTGCTCATACAACTTATCGCCGATTTTGTATAGCTGTTGATGGCTAAGGCTTTGGTGTGTATGGAAAACAATTTCGGTGATGGCCGAACTGCTCTCCATCCATTGCGCTGTTTTGTGTTCCGATGCAGGGTACACCGCCCGGCTTACTAGCAATGCCAAGGCCCTGTTGATCGTTTCTTTGTCCCCCAGTTTTCTGATGCCAGCAAGGCGGCAATGCCCAACTCTTCGATGGCCTGCAGACAAAGCCACTCGGCGCCTGCTTCCCGTACCTCATCGTGCTGGATAAAAGTTTAGACCTACCCATTCCATGTCCTTTGCCTGTAATTCTTGCCGGGCAAAGGGAGAAGGCTCCTTTTTGTACTTCTCTCTCAGCTCTTTATAAAATCGGACAGCCAATGTTTCCAGCTTGGAAGACAGGTCGACAAAAAAGGAATTGGTGCCCAAATACAAACTTTCAATCCGGTTGGCCAGGGCCTTGCGGTCCTCCTCTTCCAACCCGTTCAGGGGGCCTAAGTTCAGCAGGTTGTTGTGCCTGGTTCTCTCGGTAATACGGATACTTTCGCACAGACGATAATAGATATATTTTTTACCGTCCCGGTTGCCCTTTTCTATCCTTTTTAAAAACATGGGACAGAGGTAATAAACAATATCACATAATAAAATTCTATGGGGGAACACAAATGTTTTTTTGAAATTAAAAAAACGTAATAATCTGTAAATAAGCTATTAACAAATTATTCATATTTGAAAATAGCTCAATTTAATGGGTTATTTCAGTTTTTTTGGGGTGAAATGCGCAAGTTGGGTTAAACTTATGGGAAGGATCAGCTTTCTGGAGTAGCGGGATTATGCCACTTGAAAGTAGTCTTGCCCGGTACCAGAATCCTAAGAACCGTGGCAACAGTTCAATTTCCCCTTCCAAAGACGAAAATCATCCCAAAAAGAAGCAAAGTCTAAGAGAGGATCCGAGCGAAAAGCCGGTGGGTAACCTGGCTATACAGGGATCGATCAATCCCACAACCCGTCTGCGGGTAACCCCAAAGATCCCCACAATATCCATCCGATCCCCTTTGAAAAGGTGGTAAGCAGACCTCCAGTCCTTAAACTGGTCTCCACTGGCTGTGAGCCAGCCGGTGACTGTATGGCGTCCCATATAAGTGAGTACTCCACTCCATCAGCTGCTTGGCTCTTTGCCAAGTCCGGAATTGGTTGAAACAGGACTGGGATTCGAGGAAAGGTCCTTCCAAAACTTCTTTCAGGTCTTCTCCGGGAGTTTTTTTTAAGACCAGCCACGGACTGTTCCCTACACTGAAGCACTAGCCTCTGATGATCGTCAATAATCCATTCTACCACTTCGCCCTGCTGAAAGTCGATTGCCTGAGCTACGGCTGCAGGAAAGTTGACATCTCATTGTTCACTTTTGGCTCTTTTGGTAAGCTGGACTTTAATTGAATATCAAACAAAAATAAAGAGGTCATAATTCCAAATTATGACCTCTTTATTTTTATTGTCTAGTAAATAGTCAAAGGAAAAAGGCCAGGTCCCTGAAGACCTGGCCCTACTAGCATTAGAAATTCGCAACACTCAATATCCGGGATTCTGAACCAGATTTGGGTTTATATCCACTTCGGACTGTGGAAATGGGAATAGGTAATGCTTTGATGGATCAAATACCCTTTTGATTTTGCTTGCCGGTTCTATGAGCGTGTTGATATATATTTCAGCCCACTTCCATCTTCGTATATCCCGGTACCGCATGCCTTCAAAGGCAAATTCCACCCTCCTCTCGTTTCTAATCCGGGCTCTCATCTGTTCTTTGGTCAACCCGCCAGGTAAGGGAGGCATATCCACACCTTGTCTGGCTCGTACTTTATTTATCGCATCATAGACAGATGCAGAAGGACCTTGGGCTTCGTTGGTGGCCTCTGCAAAATTTAATAGTACCTCTGCAAACCGGATTAATATCCAGTCCTGTTCGCTTCGGGTAGAATAGTCAATCGGTAAAGTTTCTACATTTCCTGCTTTGACGGGAGATAATCCGGTCTGGGAGGGGGTATTCCACGCAAAGTTTACGACTGCGCCTGACGCTTTAATTGCTGGATCCGTAAAGGCCCGGATGTTTTCCTTCAAGCGTGGGTCCCTGTTGAGCTTCCATTTACTGGGGTCATACAGCGGAGAGGTACTAATGGGTAATCCGTCGATGCATTCATAGGCATCCCTTAATTCCTCTCGGGGATTCCACGTGCCCCACCACAATAGCTGTATGTCCTGTTCGCTAGAATTGTCGGGGTTCAGGTATTTGGTAGAAAACATAATCTCCGGATTGTTACTCTGGCCTTCGGCTAGGAACATGGTTTTATAATTGTTGAAAAGCCTGAATTTTCCTTCATCCATTACCTGCTTGGCCGCTGCTGCAGCACCTGGCCAATCAGACATATTCAGCAATACCCTGCTTTTGAGAGCAAGGGCAGAACCCCTCACTGCATGCCCCCTTCCGCTATAATCTGTATTGGGGAGATTCGCTATGGCAAAATCCAAATCGGTTAATATTTGGGCATATACCTGTTCTTTGGTGCTTTTGGCAATCGTAGCTTCCTCAATG
>JBDNGV010000009.1:0-3120 GCA_041689125.1 Daejeonella sp. | reverse complement strand
GTTAAAACATATAATCTTGTTGTTAGTTCTGTAGGTTTTAAAACATTTACACTTTATAATATTGTTGTAAACAGCGGGAATGAAAATGTTTTCAATATTGAATTGGAAGAGGATGCATTTGGCTTGGGCGAAGTAATTGTAACAGTCAACAAACGAAGTGTAATTGCAGCCTCACTAGAAACACCATTAAGTGTTCAACGCTTAACTACAGAAGAAATAAGAAGTAACCCAGGAGGTAATTTTGACATAAGCAAAGTAATACAAACTTTACCTGGCGTAGGTGGAGGACAAGGAGGAGGTACATTTCGTAATGATATTATTATTCGGGGTGGTGCTTCCAATGAAAACGTATTTTATCTTGATGGAATTGAAATACCGGTGATTAATCACTTTCAAACACAAGGTAGTAGTGGCGGGCCTCAAGGTATTTTGAATGTATTTTTTATTGAGGATGTAAAACTAAGTTCTTCGGCTTTTGATGCCCGATATGACAATGCACTAAGTAGTGTATTCCAGTTTAAACAAAAAGTTGGTAATGCCAACAAATTCCAAGGGAATGCACGAGCAAGTATAAGCGAATCTGCCATCACTTTGGAAGGACCTTTATCTAAAAATAAAAAAACGACATTTTTAGCTTCAGCCCGAAAATCCTATTTTCAACTACTTTTTCAAGCACTTGATCTTCCATTTCTTCCAGATTTTTGGGATTTTCAAACAAAAATAACTCATAAAATCAATGATAAAATGACCCTTAATTTTATTGGTATTGGTGCTATTGATGATTTTAAGTTTGTTCCTATAAAAGATGCAACGCCTGAAAAATTATATCAAGTAAGTTCTAGTGCAGCAATACAACAATGGAATTATACTGTAGGCGCATCACTTAGAAAAAGCCTTTCTAATGGTTTTTGGAATTTGGCGTTGAGCCGCACAAGGTTTAATAATAATCTTCAAAAATTTGAGGATAATGAAAATCCAACTGAAGCCTCACGAACTTTAGATTTTGTAAGTAATGAAACAGAAAACAAATTACGTTTTGATATCAATAAATTCAAAAATGGCTGGAAATTGTCTTATGGAGCTTCAACCCAGTTAGCAGAATACGATAATAACACATTTGCTGTAATACAGAAGGAAGTCAGAAATGCAAGCAATATTATTGTACAACCAGGTATTAATCAAAACTTTTCAAGTCCATTAGATCCTTTTTTACGCTTTGGAGCTTTTGTGCAAATAAGTAAAAGAGCGATGAATGATAGGCTAGGAATAAGTGGAGGTTTGCGTACAGATATGAATACATTTACCACTGAAGGGATGAATGGTTTGCAAACTTTATCCCCAAGAATATCATTTAGCTATGTACTAGCAGATAAGTGGACTGCAAATGCATCCACTGGTATCTATTATAAATTGCCAGTTTACACCATTTTGGGTTATGCCGATAATAATAACGTGCTAGTCAATCAAAATGCTAAATACACCCGCTCAACACACTATACTTCCGGGTTTGAATTTTTACCAAATGAAGGATTACGTTTTACATTGGAAGGATTTTATAAGCAGTACGGCAATGTAGCTGTATCTGCAAGAGATGGAATTTCATTAGCTAACCTCGGAACTGATTTTACTGCACTAGGCAGCGAAGCAGTGAATACAAACGGGAAAGGTAAAGCCTATGGGATCGAGTTTTTTGTACAGAAGAAGTTAACAGATAATTTTTTTGGTATTCTTTCTTATACCTATTATCGCAGTTTATATAGTGGTACAGATAACAAACTGATTGCAAGTAGCTGGGATAATCAACAATTATTGTCTGTAACAGCGGGTTACAAATTTCCAAGGAATTGGGAACTGGGCTTAAAATTCCGTTATCAGGGTGGTGCACCTTTTACACCATTTGATGAAACTGCTTCAAGATTAAATTTCACCTCACAAGGAAGAGGAACTTTGGATTTTGCAAGATTAAATACACAACGCCTAGGGGGCTTCAATAGTAGTGATGTAAGGATAGATAAAAAGATTAATTTTAAAAAATTAACTATTGATTTGTTTTTAGATGTCACCAATTGGTATGTATCAAGAAATCCGGTTATACCAGAATATACCTGGCAAAGAACAGCCGACAACAGAACTTTTAAAACAACTGACGGATTAGCGATTAGAGCAGATGGAAGTAATGCCATACCTACTAACGTAAAAAATGATGAGCCACAAGTGATTCCAAGCCTCGGTGTAATTATTGAATTTTAATCTTTTAAAGATTAAGAATTACGTTGAAGTATAAGTTTCATTATTGGTATGCTTGATAATTTTGCCAATAAGTAATACCAAGGAGTGGAAGGTTAAAAACTTAAAGATTCAAGCACAATAAACCGATTGGCTTCCATTATTTTCTACAGGATACTGATAACAGCTAACAAACAACAGCTAACTTATATAAACTCAACACCCATGTCCTTCACCTTCCAGCATATTCCGGGCATGAAACACTCCTGGGAGGATAGCTTCCAAAGATTCTCTTGCCCCGCTGGTGCTTCCGGGAAGGGTAACAATTAAAGTTTTTCCAATTGATCCGGCAACGGAACGGCTCATCATGGCAAGTGGGGTGCGCATTTGCCCAAAGCTCCGGATAGCTTCAGTAATACCGTCTGCATCTCTTTCCAGAATCTCCTTTACGGCACTGACTGTATTGTCTCTCGGACCAAGTCCAGTACCTCCAGTCGTAAATACGAACTGTATATCTTCTTTCACCCAATCCAGAACCTGCTGTTGTATTGCATCTTTATCATCAGGGAGTACTTTATAATACCATACTTTAGCATTTGAAGCTTCGAGCATGCTACAGATCAGTTTTCCGCTTTTATCTTCACGATCACCACTTGCAGTTGAATCAGAACAGACCAATACGGCGCATGTGGCGGAGTTTTCTGTGTACCGGCTGCGGTCGCTTTTGCCACCTTTCTTTTCAAGAAGTCTAATGTGTCCGATTTCCAGATTTGTATCGACAGGCTTTAGCATATCGTAGATCTCCAATGCAGCAACCGAGACTGCTGTGAGTGTTTCCATTTCAATACCTGTTCGTCCAATAGATTTAGCTTCACCTTGTATCACTATTCCTGT
>JBDNGV010000008.1:0-1219 GCA_041689125.1 Daejeonella sp. | reverse complement strand
TATACTATTATATACTTATGATACCACAATTCATCCTTCCTTCTAATGTACAGCTAAACGCTGATACAATTTTTTCTGAGCCGGGAGTCCTGCAGATAGGTGCATCAGTTTGTCAGCCGAGTTCAACCTGTCCGATTTGCAGCCAGACAAGCAAGCGGGTTCATAGCAGGTATTCCCGTACACTTTTGGACCTTCCAATTTCGGGAAATCTGGCCAGAGTAAGACTTAAAGCAAGGAAATTTTTTTGTGATAACTTCGAGTGTCCGCGAAAGGTCCTTACCGAACGTTTCGATTGTGAAATTAAGCCCTATTACAGAAGAATGCTTCGTTCAAATGACCTTCTTGCAAGAATGGCGTTAGAGCTGGGAGGAAATACTGGCGCCATGATTAGCCGGTATGTTGGAATACCCGTCAGCCCTTCTACGGTATTGCGTATTGTCAAAAAGTTGGATATTCAGTCGAAATTTTTAACCTCTGGCATAATCGGGGTAGATGACTGGGCTCTTAAAAAGGGAAGAACTTACGGAACCGTTATCGTTGATTTAGTACAGAAAGAAGTCATCGATCTGCTACCAGACCGGGAGGCGAATACCTTATCGGAATGGCTTAAAAAACACCTGGAAGTGACAACAGTTTCCAGAGACAGATATGGTTCCTATGCATTAGGTGTAAAAGCTGGTGCTCCTCAAGCCAGACAAGTTGCGGACCGTTTTCATTTGCTAATGAATCTTGGTGATGCGACTAAAAAGGTTTTCCAATCCAAAGGAAAAGAACTTAGGGAAGTATTTAATCTTTATAATAATCCTCTAATTGAAAATCCACAATCAGATTCTATTCAACAACTAAATCAAAATAGTATAAAATCCAGGGAAACAATACTTTCCTCCGCTGATCTTAGTGTTAACAGGCAGCATAAATTTGGCAAGGCCAAAGAGCTTCATGCTAAAGGCTTTTCAATCCGACAAATTGCCAGAGCAGTCAATGGTAGCCGGGTGACGATCAGGAAATACCTGAATATGGAACAACTTTCCAAAAGAGAATCACGTAATTCAACAAATTTGGATGCTTTTATTACGCTTTTAACAAAGGAGGATAACAGTAGCAAAACCTACCGGGAATTATACCAGACCATAGCTACGATGGGTTTCAATGGAAAGTACTCTCAGTTTTGTCACAAGATGAACCATCTCTGCACTATACAGACTTCATTGAGAAAGAG
>JBDNGV010000007.1:0-7285 GCA_041689125.1 Daejeonella sp. | reverse complement strand
TTGTCAGGATCTGCCCATCCATTTGAGATTGCGTAGTCAACCCCGGCCATAAGATCTTTGTAATCACCACCGCCCCAATCTCGGTGATTTGATAATCTGAATTTCAGACCATAACCATTTGATCCCCTTGGATTTGGTCTGAGGATAAAGATGTCGTTTTCTGCGATTGCAGCGAGTGGGTAGACACCTTGAGCGGCTATAAAATTTTCATTAAATACCCCTGCTGGGCCACCATGAATGTTGAGAATAAAGGGATATTTTTTATCCTTTTCATAATTGATCGGATAGGTTAAAAGTCCTTCAATTTCCATTCCATCAAAACTCTTCCATTTAATCAGCTCAGTTTTTGGAATCCGGAATTCCGCAATCTCAGGATTAATATTACTGATCTTTACTGGAGAGAAACTTACCGAATTACTGATGTAACCATCTTGTGGAATAGACGTATTCTGAAGCATAAAACCGAAATGAGTGCCTTTCATGTTCAATTCAAGGCCACTCAAAACGCCTTTCATTCCTGTATTCCATTCAGTTGCCTGTTTTCCGTCACTACTGAGTCGAAATATTCTGGAACTAGTTTGGAACGGCTCCAGTGTAAAAACTGATTTCCCATCGCTGCTCCAACCAATCAGTTCAGCCGGACCATTCGGAGTATCGGCCAATGTTTTAATATTGCCATCCTTAATTGTAAAAATTTTAACAGAAGTGGTGCCTCCCCATATTCCTTTTTCATCCAGATTGTAATATGCGATAGAATTACCATCCGGGCTAAACAAGGGTTGATTTTCTCCAACCTGGGAATCAGCGATTATTTTAACTTCTCCTGAACTAACATTGATCATTGATATATCACAGAATACATTGTCCTCAACCCCTGCTGATAATGCATGTGCATAGGTAATCCACTGATCGTCAGGGCTCCAGCTAAATGAGTTGATATGCCTGTTCTCCTTAGTCAAGGCTTTTATTTGTGACATTCCATCCTCATCTTTTTTACTAAGCTGGAGCAGATAGAGTCGCCCCTGCTTAAAATTTTCATTCATAAAAAACCAATCTTTACCTGATTTCTTGTTTTCCTCCTCTTTGTTAGCTAGGATATCACTACTTGTAAACGCAATTTGATTTCCTTTACTGCTCCACTTAAAATCGTTTATTCCGGATTTAAGGTCAGTTAACCTTTCAGCTTCGCCTCCTCCAATAGTTAAAAGATATAAGTTGTTCTTTCCATCCCGATTACTGACAAATGCTATCTGTTTTCCATCTGGACTCCATTTAGGATTGGTATTGTTCTTTTCGCCTTGGGTAAGCTGAATTATGCTCATTTTGTCGGCACCTGACAGATACAGATGGTTAATAAACTCACTTTTGCCCTCGATTGTTTTCAATTCCTTTACTGCGTAAACTACCTTTTTACCATCCGGAGATACACGTACTGCGCTGATTGCCTTGTGTTTAATAGTTTGATCTGGCGACCAGTTACTTATTATTTGAGCCTTGGCGCTGCTAAACCCAAGGACTAACAGGCAGATTAAGGAAATTTTTTTCATGAAAATGATTAATAATGGAGAACTGTTGAATATTTTCATACTAATATAAACTATTATGGCTAAACACTCTGAAGTGAATTCTTTCATTAATTTATGTGTAGAAATATCAAACAATGCATCAAATTATCTTTTTCAGATTACATTGTAGAGTATAAAATTTATTGAGAATTGAGAAATTATAGCAATCTTCAAGCCTTCATTTTAATAAGCACACAAATCCGGATATGACAATTAAACAAACTTTCAGAATTTTTTTCTTCTTCTTATCAATTCTGACTTATTCATTCAAGGCAACAGCTCAAAAACAAGGGCTTCCTCCAGGTCTTGATCAGTACATTGAAACAGTATTAAAAACTTTTGAAGTTCCGGGAATCAGTGTTTCAATTGTAAAAGGTGGCAAAGTATTACTTGCCAAGGGGTATGGGCTTAAAAAACTGGGAGGGTATGATGAGGTGGATTCAAATACCCTTTTTTCAATTGCTTCAAATTCAAAAGCTTTTACAGCCACTGCATTGGCAATGTTGGTTGAAGAGGGTAAACTAAAATGGGATGATAGGGTAATTGATCATTTGCCATGGTTTAAAATGGCTGATTCGTATGTCACCACAAATCTTACAGTCAGAGATCTTTTAGTACATCATAGCGGGCTATTAGCTTATTCCGGAGATCTTATGTTGTTTCCCCCATCTACTTACTCGCGAAGGGAGATTCTAGAAAAACTTCAAAAACTTCCATTGGTGCATGATTTCAGGAGTACTTATGCCTATGATAATATTTTATACTTAGCTGCAGGTGAAGTAATCAAGGTACTTAGTGGTCGGGAATGGGAGGAATTTATTAAAGAAAAAATTTTTGACAAGGTTGGGATGTCCGGTAGTGTTTCCAAGTATTCTGAATTCGGGAGTAGGTCAAATATTTCTGCAGCACATCATCGGATAAATGGGAAGGTCGGTTTGGTGGATGATTACTTGGAACAGAATATCGGTGACGCCAGTAATCCGGCGGGAGGAATTCTTTCCAATGCTAATGATATGTCAAATTGGATGATTACTCAGTTAGATTCAGGCAGAACACCTTCCCAAACAGTATTATTTAAACCCTCCAGTACCAGCCAAATGTGGAAGGTAATCAGACCGATACCCGTAAATAAAGTATCGGCGGGACTGAAACCTGCACAAATGGATTTTTTTGGGTATGCCTTAGGCTTCAGAGCCTATAATTACCAGAAATATAAGGTTGTTGGACATGGCGGAAAGCTAGGCGGTTTTGTCTCTCAGGTTGCTATGGTTCCTGATCTTAATCTTGGGATCACGGTGTTAACCAATCAGGAATCAACTGCTGCTTATTGGTCGATTATTTATCATGTATTGGACTATTTTGAGAATAATCAAAAATTTGATTGGATAAAGGCATTCAGAGATGAAGAGGTATTATCTTCAGCAAGACAGGTAGAATCCCAAAATAAAAATCTGATTAAGGCAGATCCTTCAAGAAAATTTGATCTTTCAATTGCAAAATTGGCAGGCAAATATATTGATGAAGTGTATGGAGATGTTTTGTTAATCCCTTCCGGGATAGGTTTATTAATGGAATTTAAACAATTACCACACCTCAATGCTAGGCTTGACTATTTCCAATTTAATAGTTTTATCGCCACTTTGAATAATAAGAACTTAAAGGCCGATTCGTACGTTACATTTGCATTTAATGCTGACGGATCTGTAGATCAGGTAAAGCTAAAGATTATTGATCCTGACTCAGACCTCACTTTTCATGATGTTTTGCTAAAGCCTGTCATTAATCGATAGACTTCTCTTCATATTATTGATTTAATTTGCAAATCATTCCTGGTTTGGACTAGTGTGGGTCAGATATTATGAATTATAAGTAAAATAGAATTATGGAAAATAAAAAATTCAGTAAGGCAACAGATGCGGTATGGGCTGGTGAAGATAATCCTTACTTTAAAGGAGCAGTAACAACACCAATTGTAAATAGCGTTGCTTTTGCTTATAAAGATCTTGACGAATGGTATGATGTTTCCATTGGTAAAGCAGATGGTTTTATCTATAGTCGCAATACGAATCCTACAGTAGCTTCACTGGAAGAGAAAATCAGAGTTTTGGAAGGTGCAGAAGCTGCTACAGCTTTTGCAACAGGTATGGCTGCTATCAGCAACACCCTATTTACTTTTTTAAAACCTGGGAAAAGGGTAGTTTCTGTTAAGGATACTTATGGAGGAACAAGTAAGCTGTTTCTTGACTTCTTCCCTGCATATCAGGTAGAAGTTAAACTTTGCGAAACAGAAAATCATGAGGAACTGGAATATGAAATTGCTAAAGGTTGTGACTTGGTTTATCTGGAAACACCAACAAATCCTACCTTAAAAATTATTGATATTAAACGTATTGCGCTTGCAGCAAAAAAGATTGGAGCTGTTGTGGTAGTCGATAACACTTTTGCAACACCAATTAACCAGAATCCACTGGATTTGGGGGCAGATTTGGTATTGCATAGTGCAACTAAATACCTATGTGGTCATTCTGATGCAATGGGCGGTGTATTGGCCGGAAGCAGAGAATTGGTAAAGCAGGTATTCCATTTCAGAGAGATCAATGGAGCAAGCTTACAGGCCGACCCTGCATACATGATTGCCAGGGGAATGAAAACACTTGAATTGCGGATTTCCAGACAGAATGAATCGGCAATGAAGATTGCAAAATACCTTAATGGTCATTCGAAAGTTAGTCAAGTCTTTTATCCAGGATTAGAGACACATATCGGTCATGAAATCGCTAAATCACAAATGAGAGGTTATGGCGGGATGTTAAGTTTTGCACTTGATGGCGGTTATGATTTGGTTGAAAAGTTTCTCCCCTCTCTAAAGCTTGTACATCTTGCTGCCAGTCTTGGCTCTGTGAGCACCCTTGCGGGTCCGCCGCGAACTACTAGTCATGTAGAACTAACCGAAGAGCAGCGGGCTTTATTGGGTATTCCCGAAAGTCTGATTCGTTACTCTGTTGGTATTGAATCTGTTGATGACCTCCTATTTGATATTGAACAGGCATTGAGGAAAATATAGACTGTTCCCATCATTTAAAAATGATGAGTAACATCATTAAAATATATGCCTAATGTCTTTCAGTAGATTTGAGATATGGGTTAAAATCGTTTTGTGAAAGAGATCAATATAAAACACATCAGTAACCTCCACACTGATGCATTGATAAGCTTGGATTTTTATAAGCAAGAGATCTTAATACTTACAAAGCGCCTTGAAGAGATTGCAGCGGATAATACAGTTATATTACAGAAATGTAAACCGAATCTTAAACTATACGCAAAAATTGGCTTGTAGAATTGCCCATTTTTATTGGATTAAACCATAATTGAGCCCAGGCTGAAAAAAAATATAAAAATGACTTGTCAATTTCTGTAATTAAATTAGATTTGTTTAACCTAAAAAATATAACGATGGACAAATTTACAAAAATGAAAGATTTGCTCACTTCAGTAGAAGTTGATGCAAGTAAATTCTACAATTCAGGTAACAGTGCAGCTGGAACAAGAGTTCGTAAAGGAATGCAGGATTTAAAAAATCTTGCTCAAGAGATCAGAAATGAAGTTACTGAGAAAAAAAATACTGCTAAATAATTTTCCTCACTGCTTTAAACAATAAAAAAAGCCCTCTGAATTAATTTCAGAGGGCTTTTTTTATTGTTTATTCTCTTTTTCAAAACGCGCCAAAGTGATCATGTTTACTTTGCTTCGTGTAATTTTTTTCGAGCAGAGTATCGATAGTCTTGTTCAAATATTTTAAAAGTTCCTCATTTTTATTTAAATATTTTTGATAAGTTGAAATAAAGAGATGAAGTTCCATGATCAAAAGCTGTATCAATTCTCTATTCGAAGTAGACAAAATATCTTCACATATATACAGAATGTTATTTCTGATGATATGTTCATTCTCTAAGCGCCCTAAAAACTTAAGATAGATCTTGATCAGCTCAATTTTATTAAACTTATTTCTAGCTTTTAAACGCTGTTTGATAAAGGCCAAATTATTTATATCACCTTCATTCTGAAATATTTCGGCTATGGCAATATCCAGATCTCCACTTGAGGATTCAGTTCTGAATTTTGCCATTTGGAAAGCCTTTTCCTTATCCAGTTTGTAAAGGCCTCTTAACCCCGCAGATGATTCCTTTGAGCCTTTTAATAAAGAAGTTGAGAAAAACAGATCATAATGTTCATGATCACCAAGCTCAGAAAGCTTCTCAAGAGCAAGGGTTCTCAGTTGTAATTTCTCATCGTTTTGGGCAATATCCTTTAGACAATCCTTTAATTGTGGGTCTATTTTCCGCAAAAAATCAAAATGCTTTAAAACGTAAACTTTTACCTGAGAACAAAAGTCTTTTAGTGCATCAGCCAAAATATTTTCCGGAAAATTATATTTACCTGAAACACTAATAAGGTACTTTACCGATTCCAGTCTTTCCTGATAATTTTTTGAAGTGTAAAATTGTTCAACAAACTTATCTGTTAGAGCTTGCCCTTCATTCGTCATCATTCTAAGGAATCCTCTGGTGTACCTGCTGCTGTAGCGTTCTGCTTTTAATAAACTTTCATTATTCATACTGAATGTTTTTTATTTATTTTAACCGCATTGGTAAACCTAATCATATAGACACCGAAATTTCGAAAATGTTGCGTGAAATGATAAATATTACAATAAAATGAAATTACGTTTTCTTTTACTAAAAATTTAGAGATGAAATTGCTATTATTGACATTGTTTTTGTTCATCTCAGCGACGAGTTAGAGCATTCCCGGTTTCTGCTTCCGTGAAGAACTTGTAAATCTGGGTAATCTTCCAGTTTCTGGCCTTGTCTAGTTCAAGGGTCAAGAAGTTTTCAATCACAAAATCTTCATAAATGAAATTCACTTTAGCTATTGCCATCGCAGAATTGCTCGCGATAATATCTATGGTTGTAGTACAATTTTGTTTAATGCCTTCATTCTGTTTCATGATTTTGATTATTGAAACCTGACTTTGAGAGAGAACTTCATTGCCTTTTGTAAATTTAAGAACAGCCTCGCTGCTGAGGATTTTAGCTAGTTTGACAGCATCCGTATTTAAATGGCTTTCTGCGAATTCGTTTATTACATTCTTAAAGTTCCGAGAAGGGCGATTTTTGGCGAATGCTGTGGTCGTTAAGGTTGCACATACTAATGAGCAAAATAGTAATGATTTTAGGTTCATTTTTGTAGTTTTTAAATTAATTTCTTAAGCTAAATTTCCATATAAAACCAACCCTTTTGATAGGCAAAAAACACCATTATAGCTATTAGGATTAAATAATTTCTCATTCTAAAAATTCTGATAAAAAATCTTGATATTCAATTTTTAATTGATTTAACTATTTGATAATAAAGTAAATAGGATCAATAAATTAAATTATTATTTTTCTTATTTTTATAAAAAATGGAGATCTTATGTATTTTAACCCTATTCATAATTTATTTTTTACTTGGAATATGCTCCGCTTCAATTGCCCAAAATCAGTACTCAATTAAAGATTTTAGTTTTCTTAGAGGAAGCTGGACGATGAAGACAGAAAAGGGCCGTATTGTTGAATCCTGGAGAATAAATAAAGATTCCGAAATGGAAGGTATCAGTTTTTCAATAAACAATACAGGTGACAGTACTTTACTTGAAAAAATAAGGATACATAAAT
>JBDNGV010000006.1:0-6569 GCA_041689125.1 Daejeonella sp. | reverse complement strand
GTGGTTTTTCACCTTCAAAACCTTCTCTAGTTGTTCCAGGTGTTGCACCACCCTCTATACCGGTGGCCCATGCCTTTTCTTCTGGAGTACTACCCATCATAAATTCACCCGCTGGTATATAAAGAACCTCCAATAAAACACCTCCGCCCAAATCAAGCTTTTTAGGAACTTTAGGATCCCTGCCATCAATATTTGACACTAGGCCATTTCTGCTAATCTGACCAATCGCCATAATACCAGTTAAAGATTGTGAACCCAGTAAAGCAATAGCTCCAAAAAATAGAGTAAGAAACCAAGGCTTTTTCATAGTATTGAATTTCATTTCAGCTCGTTTAGCAGTTGGGATTTTGAGTTAATTCAGGATTTATATCCATCTAAGGATGAGGAAATGGCAATGCTACATTTTCAGCCTTGGCAGTTCCTGTATTATTGATATAAAATATTTGATGAAACTCTTGAGACACCTTCCTTTTCATTCAGAAAAGGTGCATCAAGAGTTTCATTATTAAATGTTAACAGCATTATGGTTTTTTATCCCACCAAAGCTTAGTGCTGTTTTTATCTCCACCAGCAAGTTCCGGAAGCGCTTGCGCGGCTTTCAGGGCATCAGGATTACTAGTTACTTCTCCTTCAGCATACCTAATTCTTCTAATCATTACATCTCTCGGAACATCAGGATTATCAGAATTTAACCTTGGTAAATATTTTGGATATCCTGTTCTTCTGGCTTCTGTCCATGCTTCCCAACCATTCGGGAACATAGCAATCCATTTTTGCGTAATAATTTGCTCCAATCGTCTTTCTAAAGGCCCTGCTGATGCAAACGCTACAGGAATATCACTTACTGCAGGAGTTCTATGAACATCGTTTATAGAAACAGGTATTCTAGTGCTACTTATATAACTGGAAATCACTGCATTAGAAGCTGATGCAATCTCTTGTAAAGAAGTTTCAATACCTTTTTCATACAAGGATTGGGCTGTACCACCCATACTCCAACCAATAAGTGCTCCTTCAGCTCTTAAGAAATAAACTTCAGCCGCGTTCATTACCAATAAAGGAGGATTAGCACCTCCTCTATCAGGACGCCACCATTTTAAATCAATCTTAGAATGAGACGCATTCTGCGGACCACCGCTCATGTCTTCTACTTTTTGTCCATTTCTAAGACCATGATATTGACGACCATCACGACGAAGATCTGTTACAACAGGCTCCCAATAAAAAGGTAGTCTTGGATCATCATATCCTACTAGAATACTCTCCATAGATGTACTCATTCTCCAATTATCAAAGTTTGAAATGTTTCCTAGCGGATTGAGGTTATTAATAGTAGTAAAGACAAATGCATTACCGCTATTTGCAAGAATCACCCCGTCAGTAACTGCCTTTTCTGCTTGTGTTTTAGCCAAAGCTGGATTTACATATCTTACACGTAAAGCTAATCGAAGCCTTAGAGAATTTGCCAAAGCTAACCATCTGTTAACATTGCCTCTGTAAATTAAATCATCCGCTGCGAAAACCGTTTTTCCTGAATTTGCTTTTAAAACAACTACTGCCTCATCCAAAAGCTTAAATAAATCGGTATAAATAGACTCCTGAGTATCATATTTTATTGAAACTTTGCCAGATCCAACTTCACTATATGGCACCGGGCCCCAGTAATCAGTGATTCTGTGATATGCATTAACTTTCCAAACTTTAATGACTGCATTTGGAAGTGTAAGAGTATTCTTAGAGGATAAATTTTCAATAAATGCTAAATCTTTACCAACGACATTATAAAATGAATTAAATGCTCCATTGGCCCAACTGTCAACATTCACATATCTGTCTGAATTGAAACTTTGTCTTGTAAGTGCATAATACTGAGAAAACATATCAGCAAACAGATTTTGGGTAATTTCGAAACCGGAAGTCATTGTCGTAAACTGAGCCCGTGCAAAAACCTGGCCCATTTGAGCTGATGCTAGTTCTGATGCAATAAGTGCATCTGGCTGAGTGTTTAATTTCTCGTAGTTCTTTGTACAGCTGTTCATCGAAAAAGCTGTTAAGACGAAGGTTAATATGTAGATAACCGATGTTATTCTAAATGATTTCATAATTCTTCTATATTAATTATTAATTAAAAGGACATGCTTACGTTAATTCCCAATGACCTGGTAGTAGGAGGTCCAAAACTACTGTCCCCTTGGCTTCCGGAACCTATTCCAACTACCATATCAGGATCAATATATTGCGCTTTATTGTAAAGGAAGAATACATTTCTTCCTGTTAAGGCAATATTAACCGGTACTCCTAGGGTCTTCTTAGGCAGAGAGTAACCAAAAGTTAATTCTCTAAGACGTGCATTTGATGCCGATGAAGTATGTATTTCACCAACCAAACCTGCTGATCTCCCACCGGTTGATTCCCAGAATCCCTGAACATTGATAGGTAAGTTATTTGGAGTACCATCGACTCTAACCGCACCAGCCGTAGTAAAAAAGTCCTTGCCAAATACTAAAGTTCCTTCTCTGCCAGCTGCAGTCTCCTGAGTAAGTCCTGCGGCTGCTAATTGGGAATTGGTATAAGAAACAATTTCTCCACCCTGTCGTATATCAATCAGGAAGCTAAAATTAAATCTTTTGTAAGACAATGAATTTTGAACACCAGCCAACCAATCTGGTTCAGAATTACCTGCATAAACAGTTTTTCCCGGAGTATATCTTGGTTGCCCACTATTTTCTACGATTATACTACCCTGAGCATCTCTGGCAAATCCTCTGACATACATTTCACCCCAGCGCTTTCCTGCTTCCACTCTGATCTCGCGAAGGTCACCTGCCCCAAGAATAATTGTAGAACGGGTATCATGAATTTTCTGAACTACGCCAACGTTACGTGAGAAATTAACTGCGATATCCCAATTCAATCCATTTTGAGAAGAGAGTGGACTACCATTTAACATTAATTCTATACCCTTATTTTGCACATCGCCGCCATTAGTGAAAAAGCTTGAAGCCCCGGAAGCGGGAGGTAGTGAAATCGAGAATAATTGATTGAAGGTATTCGTTTTATAATAAGTGAAATCCACTCCGAGTCTGCCATTAAAAAAACGTACATCAGCACCCAATTCAAGACCTTTAGTTCTTTCTGGTTTAAGCTGAGCGTTAGGTATTGTTCCACTTAAAGTAAGGAATCCATTATAACCGCCAGCAGCAATACTTGCAGTACGATCCAATTGGAATGCTGAAGTACTACTACCCACCTCAGCATAAGAAGCTTTCAATTTGGCGAAGCTCACAAAAGAAGGCATATCGATTATATCTGAAACAATGGTTGTTAAACCCACAGAAGGGTAAAAATAAGACCAGTTATCGCGTGGAAGTGTTGAACTCCAGTCATTACGTCCTGTTACATCCAAGTATATGATACCCTTATAGCCAATCTGACCAAAACCATATACAGAACTCATATCTCTTGGACTTCCGACATTATAGTTAGAAAGAACCTGCTGGGTGTTTGATAAAGCGTAGAAGTTTTGAACAGTTAATGCAACACCCGTATTTGAATTAGTAGATGAATTCCGGAGAGATAAAGTACTGGCACCTAAGTTTGCATTGAATTCAAAGTTCTCTTTAAATTTCCCCTTGTAAGACACTAAAAGGTCATTATCCAAACGAGTAGCATTGCTTGCACCTACTGAGTAAGAACCTGTAACAGGTAATAAATTTACAAGGCCTCCCTGAAGGGTCTTTTCTGAACTACCAAATGTGCGAACCAAAGAAGATCTGACAAAAGCAGACAAATTTTTACTGAACTCATATTTTAGAGTTGAAAAGGCACTTACCTGATCTTCAGAAGTATTATTTCTTATTTTGTCTACAATACCGTAAGCATTTCCCGGATCAAGGTCAGCTACGTTCCAATAATGACGGGTTGGGTAACCAGTAGCAGGGTCTGTGAACTCATATTTTCTGATATCCTCAGTACGTAAGTTACGCAGGATTTGATACCCGTTCCACATTTGATTTTCATAGTTTATAAATCCTGGGATTGGATTTAGAATATTTTTCTTGGCGTAAGAAAATTTTGAATCCAAAGTCAATTTATCTCCAAGTTTATTATTTAATCTCAGATTGGCATTATGCTGGTTAATATCATTATTTCGCACTACACCATTACCCTCAGTATAAGTATAAGAGAAATAAGTCTGGTGTTTTTCGTTACCTGTTGATATCGCCAAGTTAGATGCAGATAATTTACCGGTCTGAAAGAAATCTCTAATGTTGTCCGGTTGCGGAAGGAATGCATATTGTTGTGGTCCTGTCCAATTTGGATCATTGGACCAGTGGTCAACCATTCTACCATCCATTTTAGGACCCCAGTTACGGGCAGATTGCTTGGCATAAATACCATTTGTTCCCTGACCGTACTCATTCTGATAATCAATCAGGATATTAGGCAGGTCAGCGGTATAGGACTGATTAAAGCTAACTTTAAAACCATCAGCTCCCTTTTTAGTATTGACTACAATAGCACCATTACTTGCAATTGAACCATACAATGCAGCAGCATTCGGTCCCTTAAGAACAGTAATGCTTTCTACATCATCAGGATTGATGTTTGTGAAATTTCCGGGAACTCCATCTATAATGTAAAGAGGCTCACTGCTTCCGCTGATGGAACGGTTACCTCTTAAGACTACTCTGGAAGCACCACCAACACCCTGGGTAGAGGTCTGGAAGTTCAATCCCGCCACTTTACCAGCTAAGGAATTGACTACGTTAAATTCACGCGCCTGGGAAAGTGATTTTGTATCTACAGTTTGCACGGTATAGGTCAGGGATTTCGTTTCCCGTTCTATACCCAAAGCTGTAACAACAACTTCACTTAATGAAGTTTCAGAAGATTCTAAAGTAATATTGATCTGTGTTTGATCATTTACTGCAACCTCTTTGGTTACATAGCCGATGTAAGCAATAACCAATGTTGAATTGGCAGGAACACTTAAGGAATACTTTCCATCCAAATCCGTGGAAGTTCCTAATGCTGATCCTTTTACTTTAACACTCACTCCGGGAAGAGTCTCTCCCTTCGCGTCAGAAACCACACCAGTTATGTTGCGATTTTGGGCAATTGCATAGTACGACGTACTAAACAAGACGAAAAATAATAGTGAAATACTTTTCATAATTAATAATAGGTTAAGGTGAAACCAAATTTAATCTTCGTTTATTCCTCAATCCAGTACTAATATTTACATTAATAATACTATATTCTAAAAATCTGCTTTGCCGGGTTAATCGCTGATATGTAAAAATCATAACCTTAAAGCCACGATTTAATAATGTTTACCTAAACTCCAACAAATGAATTCCTTCTCAAATTAGTCTTATACTTGTGCTGAGTATTTTCATCATGTAAAATACTATTATCCACTTATTGAAATGATTTTCGACAGTTTAAAATAATTAAGAAATTGATATGAAGAAAGCATCCGGTAAAGGGCAAACAGCAGGTGTCAGATTTAATTGGCTCCAAATAATTTGTATTTAATTTTTTGATTAGTTATCATTTATAGTCCTCCGGCTTTTTACCTTTCAGAAACCCGTTCATTCCGAACATCGTAGGCTCATAGTTTCCAACAAAATCTACATTGCTTTTTGCCGGTATATTTTTTTCAAGCCCCACAGCCCAATAAGCAGCATTTACTACCAAACGCCTCAAATCCTCACTTATGAAATCAATTGCAGCGCCCATGGTAGTAGTAAACACTCTGCCATTTTTCCCCGACTCACTTAAATAAGTTCTGGTCCAGGCAAGCGGCATAATGGATCTTGTCCAGATACCCGAGCCGGCAGGGTTCACCCCTTCTGTTCCCTGTCCCCAAATCAACACTTTGGAATTAGAGGGCAGACTTTTAATACCGTATACCTCGGTTGTTGTCCAGATGTCTTTGATTCCCTTCAAGATCGGGTTTGCATCTGCCAACTCAAGTCCATTTATTAATCCACGGGTACCTTCCTTTCCGCTGGCACCATGATGATTCACCCAGTTTTCTCCCAGAATTTGCTTCCCGAATCCACCTTCCCAACACTTATGGGTACTTTTAAATCCATATTTCGCATATTTATTATTCGGGTTACGGCTATAATGAAAGGCATGTGTAGCAGTCCGCAAGCCAATTACAGGCTTACCGGCTACCAGATACTTGTGAATATGCTGCATCTGATCATCCGGCAACTCTCTGAACCTGGTCGCAATGATCATCAGATCTGCGGTTGATAAAAATTCAAGACCGGGAATATTTTGATGATAATTTGGATCAATGAACCCGGTTTCGGGATTAATAGCAAATAGTACAGTAGTTCGGAAACCATGACGCTCTGCTAAAATTTTGGCAAGCATTGGTAATGATTCTTCAGAACGGTAAGCTTCATCTCCGCCAACCAGAACGATATGCTGCCCGTTCGACTGTCCGGCAGGGTGTGAATATTGTAGCCATGGATTTACATTTTGTGAGAAGGTTAGCTGTGTACAAAGAAGGAATATACTTGTTAAAGCATACTTCTGCAGTACAGTGT
>JBDNGV010000005.1:0-2440 GCA_041689125.1 Daejeonella sp. | reverse complement strand
TGGATCTGAGTATCAAATACATGGAGATTGTAATTATGTCCTCCTGCACTAATAGAATCCAACCCAAGCTTGAATCCCTGATAAAAATCTATTGCCAGGTCAGCTTTGCTGAGATCACTTTTTTTGGAGGTTTTGAGATTTAGGTTATTTAACTGAAAAGGCAACAGAAGTACTATAGAATGATCAATATTCTTTTTGACAGGTTCTTCAACCTTTGGCACAGCCGGTTCAACCGGTGCCGGTTTTTCAGGCGGTTTGGTAGGAATAACTTTCTTTGAGCATGCTGAAAGAAAAATCAGCATGCAAATTATTATTAGATAGTTATTCCCACTCAATCGTTGCAGGTGGTTTGGAACTAATATCATACACAACTCTGTTAATTCCTTTTACATTATTAATTATTTCATTGGATATTTTAGCCAAAAGATCATAAGGCAAATGACTCCAGTCGGCAGTCATACCATCCACAGAACTTACTGCTCTCAAGCAGATTACATGCTCGTAGGTGCGCTCATCCCCCATCACACCAACAGACTGCACCGGTAAAAAAATTGCACCAGCCTGCCAAACCTTATCATACCAGCCCGAGGATTTTAAATTACTGATATAAATTGCATCGGCTTCCTGAAGAATTTCTACTTTTTCGGGGGTAATATCATCCAGAATACGAATTGCAAGTCCCGGGCCGGGGAAAGGATGCCTGCCCAAAAGCGCCGCATCCATTCCTAAAGTTTTACCAACCCTCCTTACTTCATCTTTAAATAGCGTATTTAATGGCTCAACAACCTTAAGCTTCATAAAATCAGGTAAACCACCTACATTATGATGGGATTTAATCGTTGCCGAAGGGCCCTTTACAGATACCGACTCAATCACATCCGGATAAATTGTGCCTTGTCCAAGCCATTTTACATCCTGTACTTCATGTGCAGCATCATCAAATACCTCAATGAAAACACGGCCAATAGTTTTCCTTTTAGCTTCGGGATCTTTGATACCTGCAAGCTGACTAAGAAAGCGATCCCCTGCCCTTACACCACGTACATTCAGCCCCATATGTTGATACGAATCAAGCACCTGATCAAACTCGTCTTTACGTAATAGACCATTATCAACAAATATGCAATGCAGGTTTTTGCCGATTGCCTGATGAAGCAGAACTGCTGCAACAGATGAATCAACGCCTCCCGATAAGCCTAAAATCACTTTATCATTCCCAATTTTCTCTTTCAAGGAAGCGATGGTGGTTTCTATGAATGCATCCGGAGTCCAGTCCTGACTACACCCGCAAATATCTACTAAGAAATTTTGAAGAAGCTGTTTTCCGTCGGTACTATGTGTTACTTCAGGGTGAAATTGAATACCGTAAACATTGGTATTCTTGATATGAAAAGCCGCCACCTTGACCGAATCTGTACTTGCGATGATCTCAAAATTATCAGGAATCGAAGCAATGGTATCAGCATGAGACATCCAGGTTTGAGAATCTATGGAAATATTTTTAAACAGCGGATGCTTATGATCTATATAATCAAGACGAGCTCTTCCATATTCACGTGTTGATGAGGCTTTTACCTCGCCACCTGAAGTATGGGCGATATATTGAGCACCATAACAAACGCCAAGAATAGGGAATTTAGATTGCAAATCCTGATAATTAATCTGTGGGGCATCAATCTGCCGTACAGAATACGGGCTACCGGAAAGAATAACACCTTTAACAGCAGTATCAAATTCAGGAAGATGGTTGAATGGGTGTATTTCGCAGTATACGTTTAGCTCTCTGACTCTCCGGGCAATAAGCTGTGTGTATTGCGAGCCGAAGTCAAGAATGATGATTTTTTCTTGCATGGGTAAAGATAACTTTTTTGTAGCGAGGCCGAAAGTATTATATAAGCTTTTGGTGGATTTATGTCTAATGTAATTAAATTGATAAATTAGCTATATGTCTATCCAATCATCCAATACCGTTTCTTTTTTTGCTCATTTGGAGCATGTTGACGGACCCATGTTACATCATTTAATTGTTATTCCTGATGAGACCGCTAAACAATTTATCACCGGCAAAGGTTCTGTTCGCATTTTATGCAAAATCGGAGATAAACCTGAGTTTCCATTCGCATTGGTTCCGCGACATGGCCGTTATGTAGTTATAGCCAGTCTAAATCTAATCAAAGAGCATAATCATTTAATTGGTTCGGAATTCAAAATGTCTATCAGAACAGACCCCGGTAATGGTCTGGAGCTGCCAGAAGAATTCTCTGAAGTTCTGGCTCAGGATGAATTTGCTCACGAAGCATTTTTAGCTCTTAAAGATGGAGGAAAACGAGGCTATTTATATTATATCAGACAGGCAAAATCAATCGACACGCGTATCAAGAGAAGTTTTGAGATTGCTGAAAAGATGAAGGAGAGGTTTTTTAATAAGTTGTAAGTTGTA
>JBDNGV010000004.1:0-3693 GCA_041689125.1 Daejeonella sp. | reverse complement strand
CAATATGCCTGTCGAAACGTTCAAACTCGGTGAAAAATTTTGCGTTTGGAAAATAAGAATCTATAACTCCTACACCATCGTACGGATCGAAAGCTGCCACAAGATCATTTCCGGTGTCTAAAATTGCTTTCATATGTCGTGGTGCAATATATCCTGCAGCACCAATCAGGGCAAATCTTTTCATAGCTGTTATCAAAAATTTTAAAAGTGTGAGTAATATAAGTTAACGTTAAATCGAATTTTTAAATCACCAAATCATTAGCTGAGAAGAATTTGACATTTCATGACCCTGGGGAGCCTAATAAAAGTACCATCGCATTGCAAGAGTCTGCCATTTCCCGGATCAGTAAAGCCGGGCTGTATCATCCAGAGGCTAAATCCTTCTTTTTCCAGGCGGCTGATAATATCAACCCAAAGACGCTGACCATTGTAGAGTTCTACTAAAGATAATTCCACCTGAACGCCAATAGCGTCCTTTAATAAATCTTTAGCGCCATCGAGTACCTGCCATTCAAAACCCTGGGTATCAATTTTGATAAAATATCTGCTTCCTTTAGGTAAATATCCTTTCGAAACAGAGTCCAGTTTTTTTAGTGGTACACGTGCTTTGTCGATATATGCAGAGCTTGCGGCAGCCTGTTCATGTGTTTCCGACATGGGAAGGATCGAGGAGGATACAGAATTACCAGAAATATTCAGATCAACCTCACCATCCTGATCACCAATAGCGCATTGTTCATGAACGGTCCACTTAGCATCGCCGCTTGCTTTGTGTAATAATTGCTGATGAGCATCAGGTAAAGGCTCAAAGCTTACAATCTCGCCTTTAAATCCAACTTCCCTAATTTCCGACCCGAACTGACCAACATTGGCTCCTATATCATAAATAAAATCGACCTGGAAAGTTTCCAGAATCCGAGACAAATCGTAGCGGGGCTTGGTTCTTGTTGACAGAAAACTAACTTCAACTCCAAACCGCCGAAAGGTCTTTTTTATAAGTGATAACATATTTGTTTTAATTTGAACTTCCGAAGTTGCATTCGGAATAAGTTTTTAACGAATGAGTCTATAATATTGAGCGGTGTCTCAAGGAGAAATTAATTTTTCAGCCTTTCGAGAATTAACACTTCCCTTTATGGATATAATCAGCGTTTTAAGGAGATCAATAAATAATAAAAGGATTGTGTGGATGTTTTTAAAAACAAGTTTCATCTTATCACCAAAAGGCAACCTCGCCTCTAAAACAATAAGTATTAAAACAGACATGATATTTAGTTTATTCCAAAAGGCAAAGTATTTTTTTTTAATATTCTTTTGTTCCTTGTGGTATACAGACTCGGAATGACGACGATAGAATTTTAAATTTTCAGGAATTGTACCGATTTTTCCAAAAATTGACACTTGTGCCAGTACAGGAATTTCGGACCCCGCTGAGTGTTTAACAAGATTACGATAATTCAATTGAACTTTTTTAATTATATCCGTCCTAAATAATCCGTAAATACAAAAGAATATATTTGTTGTGGGGACATCGAAAAAGAATCGTCGAATTTTACCTCAATGTCCATTTACATCTTCAACTCGTATATTATCAATAGTTGTTGTATACAGTACCTTTCCTTCTTCTGATATATTCACGATATCAGACATCGTCAAAGCATACGATGGGTCTTCAATCATAATATTATATAATTTATCAATGAAGGTCGGTTCTATAAGATCGTCAGCCGCCGCCCACATAAAATAATCTGCGGAGGCTTCATTCAAAACAAATTGGAAGTTCTTAATAGGACCCATATTCTCCGTTTGCCTAATATATCTTATCCGAGAATCTTTTCTGATATATTCTGTACATATTACCTCGGTTAGATCTGTTGATGCGTTATCGGAAATTATCAGCTCGAAATCTGTGAAGCTTTGAACCAACAATGAATCCACGGCTTCACGGAGATAGGCCTGGCCATTATAAACTGCCATTCCGATACTGACTTTTGGCTTCTTCTTTGAATGTAGATTCGTATTCATTTTACAGTCTCTTATTATTGATACTACCCACTAAAGATTTCATATGGGTTATTAAAGAACGCAATTAACTTATATTCAACTCACAAAGGCAAGAAAGAATTTCCGCTCGAAGACAAGTCCGAAATACTTCAACCATTTACTCTCTTCAAATACCCACTAGGAGCAACTGTGATTAATAATTTATCTTGAATACTCTTATCAATCTCAAACTCAGGATGAGTTTTAAGATATTCCAAAACCGCTGTTTTGGGATTATTTCCCACACCCCATGGTCTATTCCATATATAATCAGCAGGGAGATCCTCAACAATAGTATCAAAAACAACACAGTAGCTTCCTACGCTTACCATTGGAGCATATAACTTTAACTCATTTAATACGTGATCATGTGTGTGATTGGAATCAAGACAAACTAATACTCTTTTCTTTTGTGCTACCACTTCTTTGACTTCTTGAAAAACTTCATCACTAACAGATGAGCCCTCAATTAATTTGATTCGTTTCATCATAGAATGCGCTTCTATTAATTCCTTATTGTGTTTTCGGATATCAATATCTATTCCTAATACAATTCCGTCTCCTCCAATCATCTCGAGTATAGATGCGTAATAGACTATTGACCCGCCGTGTGCAACTCCTGTTTCTATTATTAAATCTGGCTTTACTTCCCAAATAATTTCCTGCATAGCAATCATATCTTGAGGATAAGCGATTATAGGTCTACCCATCCAAGAGAAATTATAAGAATATTGATTCTTATTCATCTCCACAATTAAATTCTTTGCAAGCGCATTGATTTGAGGATCTTTA
The DNA here is from genome assembly GCA_041689125.1 of Daejeonella sp. GTDB lineage: Bacteria > Bacteroidota > Bacteroidia > Sphingobacteriales > Sphingobacteriaceae > Daejeonella. Next base: position 858 of record JBDNGV010000004.1, on the reverse strand, counting down.
CCTTGATTCTCGATATTCAACTTTTTTTCCAGATTAAATAGTTCTATTGGATCCATTTTATAAAATTTGTTTTTTAATTGATATATTAATTTCGTACCTCTCCCCATTATCTTCAAACCATGCCCCCGGATGTGGCGGGAATGTTTTTGCTCTAAGTATATTTAGTAATTCTTTTGCCTCATATTTCTTGCCAAGCTCAATCCTTGAAGCAAGGTTTAACTCACTTCCAAAATGAAATGACCCCTCATTTTTAACCTGTGGAATACGTTTGTAGTGACCCATTCTGATTTTTTCATAAGAATTAACAAATAGTTTAATCATCTCTTCCTGAGCTTTTAGGTACAAAGTTTGCCCCGTATCCAACCAGCTTTGAAAAATAGGACTTTGAAAAATAATGTCCCCTCCATCAATGGAATCATCAATAAAGTGGAGTGAAACACCAAACGGCGTATTCTCTATAATAGTCCAAAAATTATAATTCTTTCCCTTATTAAAAGGCAGAAGACTAGGATGAAAGTTTATAATTCCAAACTTGGGTACAGATAATATAGGAGCATTAATTATATATGGCCACCAAGCAAGAATTATATAATCTAAACGTAATTTAATTAACCATGTTTTTTTAGTTTCATCTAATAAATCATCATTTAAAATAGTAATTTTTTCTAAGGTGCTTCCATACTTAACAACTTCACTATATACTATAGATTCTCTGTTTGTACAAACAATTATTGACAAGTCACTTTTAAAGCTTTTTAATAAAAATTCTAAGGATGCTTTACCAACCAACCCGTCAGCGAAGATTCCAATTTTACATTTTTTAGCATTGTTGTCCGGTAAAACCGGATATTAATAAAT
>JBDNGV010000003.1:0-2857 GCA_041689125.1 Daejeonella sp. | reverse complement strand
TTTTCATTTTGATGATCTCACTTGAATCCTTCGCTCAATTGAAAGTAAGTGAGAATAAAAGGTATTTAACTACGAAAGATGGTAAGCCCTTTTTTTGGTTAGGAGATACTGCTTGGGAATTATTTCATCGTCTTTCCCGCGAAGAAGCCGACTTATATTTAAAAAACCGTTCTGATAAAGGTTTTAATGTAATTCAGGCAGTTGCATTAGCAGAATTGGATGGCTTAAACGAACCTAATGTTTACGGAGAAGTACCCCTTGAAAATGCTGACCCATATAAACCAAGGGAAGCATATTTTCAACATGTTGATTATGTTATTAGTAAAGCTGCAGAATATGGGATGTATGTTGCTCTTTTACCCACCTGGGGGGATAAGATATTTAAAGACAATTGGGGTAACGGACCTGAGATTTTTAACTCTGAAAATGCCCGGTTCTATGGGAAATGGATTGGAAATAGATATAAAAATTACACGAACATTATATGGGTAATAGGTGGTGATCGCAACCCGGATGAACGTGCAAAAGCAATTTGGAGAAGTATGGCCAAAGGAATTATCGAAGGTGTAGGGGATATTGATAAAGCCTTAATGACCTTTCATCCACAACCTAATAATTTGGAAGATGCCGGTTCCTCCAAATATTTTCATAACGACGAATGGCTGGATTTTAATATGTTCCAAACCGGCCATTGCCGTGAGAATCGAGTGTGGGATAGAATAGCAGTGGCTTATAATAAAACCCCTATAAAACCTGTGTTAGATGGTGAGCCCATCTATGAGGATCACCCGGTTTGTTTTAACGCTAAAGATCTGGGAACCTCAAGTGCTTATGATGTTCGCAAGAGTGCCTATTTCACCGTATTTGCCGGTGCTTTTGGTCATACTTATGGTGCACATGGTATTTGGCAAATGTATGCCCCGAATAGGAAGCCGATTAATGGCCCTCACTTTCCATGGTATGTATCGATGGATTTACCGGGTGCCGGGCAAATGAAATATTTAAGGCAACTCATAGAATCCAGACCTATGTTAGATCGGGTGCCAGATCAGTCTTTAATTGCCAACGAAATGTCCACAAACGATCATATTCAAGCCACCAGAGGCAAGGATTATGTGTTTGTTTACAGTTCTCAGGGAAAACCAATTCAATTAAATATGGGTAAAATATCAGGGTCTGAAGTGAGTGCGATTTGGTATAATCCCAGAAATGGAGAAAACAAGGTAATAGGTAAATTTCCAAATAGAGATCAACTAACGTTCAACCCACCAACTTTAGGGTATGGGCATGACTGGGTTCTTATAGTTGATGATAGTGTTCAATCCGGCAGAAATATAAAGTAAGAAAAGCGTGGATATTTATATGAACTATATCTAATCTTTTACCTCCTATTTGTTGGACATTCAGATTAATCATTTAAGGAGAAGTAAATTCCATAGGAGACTTAATTACTTGATGATTTTCCGGCAATTATTGTAACAGCTTGTATTCAGCATAAATTCCTTTTTCTCTCGTTATGTCTTAAATATTTCACGCCACAGAGCCTCGAAATGTCGGTTACAGTTTCGATGGAGATGCTTTCATACAGATGGTCAGAAATTCTTGCAAAAATCCTGCAAAATCTTGTAATCGATTTATTAATAATTTACATTACTTTCAGTATCGGAAAACAACCTAAACGTTAATTATTGTTATTTATTAAATTTAAATCAGTCCAGATACAGATTGAAGTGCTTCCGAAATGTTGATAATTTTACAAAAAAGCCTGCAGGTTCAAATCAATTTTTACCTTTAAACAATGAATGCATTTAGCCTAATAGCGCTTATTATAACTCTAACTGCATTATTAGCATATATTAATATACGCTTTTTAAAGTTGCCTTCCACAATTGGAGTGATGGTACTTTCATTACTCCTTTCTTTTCTGCTCTTGCTTGTAGGATTTGTTTCTCCTGCTGAGCTTCTTGCAAAAGATCTGATGAAACAAATCGATTTTTCAGAATCTCTTTTGGATTTCATGCTTGGCTTTTTACTTTTCGCCGGTGCTTTACATACCGATGTTCAGAGACTTAGCAATGCAAAATGGCCAATATTTATTTATGCTACAGCCGGGATATTGATCTCAACTATCTTAGTAGCTGGAGCAGTCTACTTTTTGCTTCCAGTTTTCTTTAGGCCTGTAGATTTTATCTACTGCCTTTTATTCGGTGCCTTAATTTCACCTACTGATCCTATCGCTGTTATTTCGATTTTGAAAAAAGCAGGTATTTCAGAATCAATTGAGATTAAAATAACAGGCGAGTCTCTATTCAATGACGGTGTAGGGGTAGTTGTTTTCCTAACTCTGTTTAACATTGCCAGCAAAGGCCTCGACGATGTAACAACTTCTGAAATCATTCTGCTATTAGTTGAAGAGATAGTAGGTGGCATTGCTCTAGGCCTGTTACTAGGTTATGTAGGATTCTTCATGCTAAAGAAAATTAACCATTATCAAACCGAAGTATTGATCACCTTGTCAATAGTTATGACAGGTGTAGTTATTGCCCCGATATTTCACTTTTCAGTACCTTTAGCAATGGTTGTGGCAGGCTTATTTATTGGTAATAAAGGGGCTAGGGAAGCAATGTCTAAAGAGACAAAGGATTATGTTCATAAATTCTGGGAAATGATAGATGAGATATTAAATGCAATTCTTTTTGTGTTAATAGGTCTTGAACTACTAATTATTCCGGTTCAGATTTCATTCTTGTATATTGGTTTGGCTTCTATATTCGTAGTCATTTTTTGCCGTTACGTTTCTTTAATTATCCCTTCATACCTGTTCAGATTAAGATTGGAATTCCCACAGAAGACGTTT
>JBDNGV010000002.1:0-2861 GCA_041689125.1 Daejeonella sp. | reverse complement strand
TTGACGGAATACGTCATGCAGTACGCCTTGAGCTTAGTGCCAGAAATACGGATGAAGTAATTCAGAAAGCACAAGAATGGGTTGCTAAATTGGATCCTAAGAAAAAGGAAGATGCATTACCTATGCTTGAAATTCTTTGGTTGCACCAGCAGCACAATGTAATTAATAGACCATTGCTTGTTAAGGCCCTTAGCTCGCCCGAGTATCAGGCAAGACTTGCAGCTCAAAAAGTGAACTTCTTCTGGAGTGGAAAGGATACGTTCAAACCGGCTAAATCGGAGTCAAGTGTTTCTGGTATGCAATTCAGAACCGGTTATGAAAAATTCTGGAAGGTTCCAGGATATACCGATGCAAGTACAAACCATCAGGATCATAAAACTGATGCTCCAAAGCCGGCAGCCCCAGCAAGTACAGCTGCAGTTAATAGCAAGGGCCCTGAATTACAAAATGATAAAGTTGCAATCTTGACTATAGAAGCTACAGATGAATTACGCTTCAAAGTGAAGGGTAACTTATTGTCAGAGTTCAGTGTGAAAACATCTCAGCAGGTAGAAATTACTGTTGATAATCTTGGATTAATGCCACATAATCTGCTCATTACGAAACCTGGAACAGTCGATATTGTTTCTCAAAAAGCAATTGAACTTGGTGATAACGGCGCAGCAAAGAATTTTGTTCCTGAAGGAGATATGGTTTTATATGCTACAAAGCTATTAATGGGTGGAGGAAAGGAGACTATTAAATTTACGGCTCCTGCTACAGCTGGAGATTATCCTTTTGTTTGCACATTTCCTGGCCACTCATTTACAATGCGTGGGATTATGAAGGTGGTAAAATAATCGTGGATTATATTTCCAACATTAGTAATAGAACTAAATTATAGATCTCCGGTACCGATGAAACCAAATTCAAGAATGAGCAAAAATAAGCGGCATAACCTTTTGAAGATTTCTTTGGGAGCGGCTGCTGGTGTCGAAATTCAGACTTCAGCCTTTGCAGAGTCAAATGTACAGAAGGAAATAAAAGTTGGAGTTATTGGCCTTTCAGTTCATAGTGCTGCATATACTGAAATCATTAATTCCGGTGCTTCTAGTCCTGATTTCAGCGGCTGTAGAGTAGTAGCGATTTTTCACCCTAAGGGTAATCCTGATGTAGAGTTCTCTGAAAAACAGCTGCAGAACTTTACTGATACGATAAAGGGACAGGGTGTAGAGTTTGTAGGTTCTATTAAGAAATTGGTAAAAAAGGTTGATGCTGTGATGTTATTAACCAACGACGGGCGTCCTCATTTAAAGGAGATTATGCCAGTATTAAAGGCCGGTAAGCCGGTTTATGTAGATAAACCACTTGCTGCAACCTTAACAGATGTATTAGCTATTTTCAAAGTTTCGGGAAAATATAAAGTACCTATGTTTTCCTGTTCACCGCTCCGTTATGTCAAAGAAGCCCAAGATATCCGTGAAGGAAAAGTAGTTGGTAAAGTGTTGGGTGCGAATACTTATGGTCCGGCACCTATCCAGAAATCCCACGCTGATCTCTTTTGGGATGGTATTCATGCAGTTGAATCACTTTATACTGTAATGGGAGGGATCGGTTGTAAAACGGTTACCCGAACATTTACAGATGATGCCGATGTCGTAGTGGGAAACTGGGAAAATGGCCGGATAGGAGTCTTCCGAGGCGTGCGCAAAGGGAGAAGCGGCTTCGGAGGCACAGCATTTGGAGATAAAGGAATAGCTTCTATTGGAGTATTTAATGGCTACCGCCCTTTGGTGGTAGCCATTGTAGAATTTTTTCGCTCAGGCCTAGCTCCGGTAAGTAATGAAGAAACGATAGAAATTTATGCTTTTATGGAGGCTGCAGATGAAAGTAAGAGGCTCAATGGAGTTTCGGTTAGCCTTTCTGATGTATTATTAAGATCAAAAAAGAAATAATTAATTGTTATATAAATAAATACAAGAAAGATGAAAGCGAGTAGATTAAATAGATTATTCAATGAAAAATCAGGTAAATGTTTTGATGTAGCTCTTGACCATGGTTTTTTTAATGAATTAACCTTTTTAGGTGGGATAGAAAACATTGAAAAGTCGGTCAAAATCTTGATTGATGCTAATCCTGATGCAATTCAGCTCACTGTTGGACAGGCACATCATTTACAATCTGTTCCTGGAAAGAAGAAGCCTTCATTAGTGCTTAGAACAGATGTTGCCAATGTTTATGGACTTGAACTTCAATCTGTATTATACAGCAGAATGATTGAAGAGCCGGTGCTTCAGGCAATCCGTCTTGACGCTACCTGTGTGGTTGTCAATCTTTTTCGTATTCCTGGTGCCCCTGAGGTAACAGATCAGTGTATTCAGAATATTCTGAAATTAAAGCCAATGTGCGATTACTATTCTATGCCATTAATGATCGAGCCTTTAGTATTCCGTCCAAACAGTGAGGCTGGAGGGTATATGGTTGATGGAAATATAGATATTATCTTACCGCTTGTTAGGCAGGCTGTGGAATTAGGAGCTGATATTATTAAAGCAGACCCTTGTGAGAATGTTGAAGACTATCATAAGGTTGTTGAAGTTGCAGGTTCTATTCCGATTTTGGTAAGAGGTGGCGGACGTGCTGATGATGAAGAATTATTGGATCGTACCTATAAATTAATGAAGCAGGGTGTTAAAGGAATCGTATATGGCAGAAATGTAGTACAACATGCTAATTCAGGTGGAATGACGAGGGCATTGATGGCAATTGTACATGATGGTGCAAAGCCAGAAGATGTAATAGCTTGGGTTAAGGGAAATAAATAAATTTCTACGGGTGGTATTTTCCTGCGGTTGGTGTTATCACCACCCGCTTAATTATAT
>JBDNGV010000001.1:0-4136 GCA_041689125.1 Daejeonella sp. | reverse complement strand
CAAAAATCAATGTATGACGAAATCGATTCAGTTGTTCATGTCTATGCCCCTGATGGTTCAGAATTGGATAATCACATGAAACTTGTTGATAGTTATAATTCGAGGGAAGAGAATCCGACAACTTGGAAGCATATAATTTATCGTGGACCAGATTACCTTGACAAAATGTTTAGTGAAAAGGCTGGAAATGTGGTTATCATTTCCGGCAATAATAAATTAAAGACAAATTATATCAGCCGGGCAATTGATTCAGGGATTAACGTACTTGCTGATAAGCCGCTTGCAATTGATCAGGATGGGTTCAAATCACTTGAAAATGCATTTGCAAAGGCAAAAGAGAAAAATGTTGTTCTGTATGATATCATGACTGAGCGGTATAATATTTATTATGTCCTTCAACGTGCATTAAGTCAGGATACATCATTTTTTGGAGCCTTGGAGAAAGGAACAGCTGAAAATCCGGCAGTGATGCAGGAGAGTGTTCATCATTTCTATAAAAATGTTTCCGGGAAGCCCTTGGTAAGACCGGCCTGGTTCTTTGATATAGAACAGGAGGGTCGTGGTTTAGTTGATATTACCACACATATGGTCGACCTAATTCAATGGGAATGTTTTCCTGATGTTGTACTTGATTATAAGAAGGATATTAATATGCTTTCAGCAAAGGAATGGACTACACAGCTTAATCTGGAACAATTTAAAAAATCAACTAAAAAGGATCAGTTCCCTCAATACCTTCAAAAATATATCAAAAATGGAATATTGAATGTGATGTCAAATGGTGAAATGAATTATACCATAAAAGGTGTTCATGCACGTGTTGGGATAAAATGGGATTATGAAGCACCAGAAGGATCCGGAGATACACATTTTGCAAAAATGAGAGGAACTAAAGCAAATATATTAGTAAGGCAGGGAAAGGAACAAAACTATAAGCCTGTGGTTTATCTTGAGCTACTGAATTCAGGACAAATCGCTGAAAAGCAACTATTGGATGCAATTGGAAGATTACAAAGCTTATATCCGGGTATTGCTGTAAAGAAAGCCGGAAAGGAATGGGTATTAATCATTCCAGAAAAGTATAAAGTGCCTCATGAAGAACATTTTGCTGAAGTTGTAAAAAATTACCTGACTTATTTAAAAGGAACCGAACTTCCGGCTTGGGAAATTCCCAATATGCTAGCTAAGTATTACACAACCACAAGAGCCGCAGAAATGGCTAGAAATAAATAAATTTAGAATATTATAACGGTTAAATTGAACCGCAGTGGTTTGTTGAGATAGAATATTGCTTACAAAAATAGTTTTGTATTTTTCTGCTTTGGCGGGAGATTAAACTCTTTTTTTTAGATCATCGTATTGGAAGATGATTGTGTTAATGATTTTTTTTAATTAAGATTTAAAATGACTGATTTAGAAGTATTAGAACAAGAATTATTAAAGCCAACAGATGCTTTGATTAATGATATTGCAAAGATAGATGGAGATATAATTCTGTTGGGTGTAGGTGGGAAAATGGGGCCAAGTATGGCTAAATTGGCTCGTAGAGCAATTACTCAGGCCGGAATCAACAAAAAAATTATTGGTATTTCACGTTTCACTGAAGCAGGTACGCGGGAAGAACTTGAAGCAGATGGTATTGAAACCATAGCAGCAGATCTTCTGAATGAAAAGGATCTTGCCGCTTTACCTAATGCACCCAATATTATCTATCTTGCCGGTACTAAGTTCGGAACCACTGGAAAAGAACCTTTTACTTGGGCAATGAATTCCTATCTGCCGGGTCGTGTTGCTGAACGTTATAAAGAGTCACGCATAGTTGCATTTTCTACAGGAAATGTCTACCCCTTCACTCCAATTGGTACTGGTGGTCTTTCTGAAGATCATTTTCCAGCTCCGGTTGGCGAATACGGTCAATCATGTTTAGGCAGGGAACGAGTTTTTCAGTACTTCTCTGAAAGATACGAGATTCCAACCTTAATTTACCGATTGAATTATGCTATTGACCTCCGTTATGGAGTTTTGCTGGAAATTGCAAAGTCGGTGAACGAAGCAAGAGCCATTGATCTTACAACGGGTAGTGTCAATGTTATTTGGCAAGGCGATGCCAATGAGATTGCAATTCGTTCTTTGCGGCATTGTGAGGTTCCTGCAAATATTCTTAACGTAACCGGTCCGGAGACTTTATCAGTTAAATGGTTAGCAGAGCAGTTTGGACTTTTAATGGATAAAGAACCTTTATTTGTCAATGATCCTCAACCCAATGCATTATTGAGTAATGCTTCAAAGGCTCACAAGCTATTTGGTTACCCAAGAGTAACCGTTCGCAATATGATCGAAATGACTGTTGCATGGCTTCAAGGTGGTGGTAAAATGATCAATAAGCCTACTCATTTTCAGGAAAGAAAAGGTCAATTTTAAATATATTTTTTTTGAAGATAAAATGATAAATTATGTCAACCAAAACATTAGATCCGGCCCTTAAAAGTTTATTACAAAGCGGAACAGTTTTACCTGCAATTCCGCTTGCTTTAAATTCTTCACGCCAGTTTGATGAGGCTCGTCAGAGAGGGCTTGCAAGATATTATGTGGCGACGGGTGCAGGTGGTCTTGCTGTTGCAGTTCATTCCACACAGTTTGAGATCAGGGATCCGGAAATTAACTTATTTGAAACTGTTTTAAGGGTTGTTTCAGAAGAGATAGATGCTTCAAATCCGGGACGTCCGTTTATGAAAATTGCCGGCATTTGCGGACCAACTGCTCAAGCGGTAAACGAAGCTGAAACTGCTTTGAAATATGGTTTTGATCTTGGTTTGCTGAGTATGGGTGGACTTCAGTCATGGACTGAGAAGGCCATACTTCAACGTGTTCGTGATGTAGCTGCTATTATGCCTATTATTGGATTTTATTTGCAGCCTTCTGTGGGTGGTCGAATTTTCACTTATGATTTCTGGCTAGAATTTGCCGAGATCAAAAATATAGAGGCAATTAAAGTAGCTGCTTTTAACCGTTACCAGACACTCGATGTGGTCAGGGCGGTATGCGCATCTTCAAGATGTAATGAGATTGATCTTTATACCGGCAATGATGACAATATTATAGCTGATCTTCTAACCAAATACAGTTTCGATATCAATGGTAAAAAGGTTGAGAAGGAATTTGTTGGTGGATTACTTGGGCACTGGGCTGTATGGACAAGAGCAGCAGTTAAATTACTGGAAGAAATCAAAGCCTGTAGAGCCAATGGCAATAAGGGTATTTCAGAATTACTAACCAAAGGGATTGAAGTGACAGATATGAATGCAGCAATCTTTGATCCGGCAAATAATTTCCATGGATGCATTCCGGGTATTCATGAAGTTTTACGTAGGCAGGGATTATTGGAAGGTCGCTGGTGTTTGAATCCTAAGGAAGAATTATCAGAAGGTCAAATGGAAGAGATAGATCGTGTATGCAAGGCTTATCCACATCTTATTGATGATCAATTTATTAAAGAACTTCTTCAATTAGAACAATCTGTATAAATAGATATTTCAAGAACTATTAATTTTCATAAATTCAAAATGGACAGAAGAAAATTTGTTAAAAGTGCCGGCGTTTTGGCTGCTTTAAGTTCGATGAATCTATCTGATTTTCAAGGGGCTGATCCAGCTGCTTTAAAGCTAATCCGCATTGTTAGGACCCAGTCAGATTTTGAACGTGAAAAGCTCATTCGCCCATTTGGATTTAAAGGTGGCTATTTAACTGAGTTATGGCAGGTCATTTCCAGAATGCAATCTGAGTCCGGTATATCCAGAATAGGCATGGCTACACAAAGCGTACTTTATGGAGATTCTGAATTGTTTTCACTTCATTCAGAATCCGATGGGAATAAAATGATGTATGATTTGGTCAACAAATCTTTGAATATTGTGAAACAAACCCCATTTAGAACTCCGGTAGAATTAATTGATAAAATTCTGCCAAAGGTTATTCAGGAAGGAAAGAAAATTACAGGAAAGCAGGATCTGAACATCAATTTTGTGTACAATGCCCTGATTAGTGTCGATAATGCTGCCTGGCTTACTTATGCTGCTGAGAATAAGTTCAGTACTTTCGAAGCCATGATCCCTGAGCAATATAAAAAAGCCTTATCT